>DASZRO010000034.1 GCA_035550055.1 Mycobacteriales bacterium
CTACTGCGCGTCGCCCGGATCGACGGCTGGACCGCGTTGTCGTCGTCGGCGGTAGCGCTGCTACCGCGCTCCTCCTCCGCCTTGCCAGCCGCCGCCCGGATCGCCGCTCGCGACGGACGGCATTGATCAGTGATTCCCTAGTCGCCCTGCCGGCCTGGTCGTGGCGCGCCCCGTTACGGGTAGCGTCACGACCAGGGACGGAAGGACGGTGCGATGACCGCAGCCGGAATCACCGAGCGCGCCGACGACGAGGTCGTCGAGATCTGTCGTGATCTGATCCGGATCGACACGACGAACCCGACGAGCAACGAGCGCGCGGCGGCGGAGTGGGTGGCTGCCCGGCTCACCGACTGCGGCCTGACGCCGGAAATCTTCGAGTCCGAACCGGGTCGGGCCAGCGTCGTCGCGCGCTGGAGCGGCGAGGACAGCAACCGCGACGCGCTGCTGATCCACGGCCACCTCGACGTGGTGCCCGCGAACGCCGACGACTGGCAGGTCGACCCGTTCTCCGGCGAGGTGCGCGACGGGTGCGTGTGGGGGCGCGGTGCCGTCGACATGAAGGACATGGACGCCATGGTGTTGGCGCTCGTGGCCGACTGGACCCGGCAGGGCAAGCGGCCGCCCCGCGACGTCGTACTCGCCTTCGTCGCCGACGAAGAGGCCGGCGGGATCTACGGCGCGCACCATCTCGTCGACCACCACGCGGAGCGGTTCGAGGGCTGCACCGAGGCGATCAGCGAGGTCGGCGGGTTCTCGATGACGATCGGCGAGCGGCGGCTGTACGCGATCGAGACCGCCGAGAAGGGCATCGCCTGGCTGCGCCTGGTCGCCAAGGGCATGGCCGGGCACGGCTCGATGCTCAACGACGACAACGCGGTCACCGCACTCGCCGAGGCGGTCGCCCGAGTCGGCCGTCACACCTTCCCGATCGAGCTCAGTCCGACCGTCGAGACGTTTCTGCGCGCGATCTGCGAGGAGCTCGGCATCGCCTTCGACCCGAACGACGTCGAGGGCGTGCTGGCAAAGCTCGGTCCACTCGCCCGGATGGTCGGAGCCACCGTCCGCCACACGGCCAACCCGACGATGCTTCAAGCCGGTTACAAGCAGAACGTCATCCCGGGAGAGGCGCACGCCTATCTCGACTGCAGGTTCATGCCGGGCGGCGAGGAGAGCTTCCGCCAGCAGCTCGCCGAGGTGGTGGGTCCGGACGTCGCGATCGAGGTCGTGCAGACCCAGATCGCCTACGAGACGACCTTCGACGGCGACCTGGTAGCGGCGATGACGGCAGCGATCGTCGACGAGGACCCGGGCGCGAAGGTCATCCCGTACGCGCTGTCCGGCGGCACCGACGCGAAGTCGTTCTCCGAGCTCGGGATGCGCTGCTTCGGCTTCTCGCCGTTGCGGCTCCCGCCGGACCTCAACTTCATCGGCATGTTCCACGGTGTCGACGAGCGGGTGCCGATCGATGGTCTGCGCTTCGGCACCCGGGTGTTGAGCCGACTGCTGGCCACGGCCTAGCCGGCGACGCTGTCCCGCAGCAGGCCCGCCAGTCGGGTACGTCGGGGCCGAGCGCCGACCTCGCGCACCCCCCGGGCGAGCGCAGGTCCCGCCGCATGGACGATCGACAGGTGACGTTGGGCGCGGGTGAGCGCCGTGTAGACGAGCGGACGCGACAGCATGCCGGTGGCCTCCGGCGGCAACACGACGACGACCGCCGGCCACTCCGAGCCCTGCGCGCGGTGGACGGTGATGGCCCAGCCGTGGACGACGTCGTGCAGGGCCTTTCCCGGCACCGGGATCGGCCCCGCGCCGAAGTCGACCACCAGCCGGTTGTCGGAGTCGGCCACGACGATCCCGACCTCGCCGTTGGCGAATCCGTCGTCGAGGTGGTTCGCGGTCGCGACCACCCGGTCGCCGACCCCGAAGCCACGTACTGACCCGGTGGCAGGGTTGAGGGCCGCCTTCAGGACGGCGTTCAGCGCCTGCGTGCCCGCCGAGCCGCGGTGCACCGGTGTGAGGACCTGGATGTCGGCGGGCTCGATGCCGAGCGCTCGCGGAATCGAGTCCGTGACCAGCTGAGCGACCCGGCGCGCGGCTTCCGCCGGCCCGTCCGCGGCGATGACGACGACCTCTCGCGTCGGGTCGTCGACCGCGGGCAGCTCACCGCCGCGCACGGCCGTGGCCAGCCGTGCGATCGCGCCGCCTTCCGCCTGGCGGTAGAGGGTGGCGAGCTCGGTCGAGGGCAGGACGGCGGCGTCGAGCAGATCCCCGAGGACGCGTCCCGGCCCGATCGACGGCAGTTGTGCGGGGTCGCCGACCAGCATCAGGTGCGCGCCGTCCGCGCACGCCTCCACCAGCGCGGCCGCCAGCTCGACGTCGAGCATGGAGGTCTCATCGACGACGATCACGTCGGCGTCGATCGGCCATCCTTCGCCGCGAACGAAGTCACCGGAGCGGCCTTGCGCCCCGAGCAGCCGGTGCAGCGTCGACGCGTCCCGGTCGGTGAGCGCAGCCAGCCGCTTGGCGGCTCGCCCGGTCGGTGCGGCGAGCGCCACCCGCTGGCCGTGGCGTTCGGCGAGTGCGACCACGGCCGCCACGGTGCGGCTCTTGCCGGTGCCGGGACCGCCGTGCAGGATCGACACGCCGTGCTGGGCGGCCGCCAGCACCGCCGCTTGCTGCGCCTCGTCCAAGTCGCTGTCCGGCGCGAGCACCTCGGCCGGATCACAGATCGGCTGCGCCGACGCGACCAGCCGGGCGAGGCCGTCTGCGATCGTCTCCTCCGCGATGGCGAAGCGCTCGAGGCCGTAGTGCATCACCGCGTCGTCGGTATCGGACGGCAGCACCCGACCGTCCGCCAGCGCTGCCCGAAGGGCCGCGTCCGGGTCCGGCGCGTCGAGGCCCGCCAGCGCCGCGCTCAGGGTCGGTTCGGGCAGCACCGTGTGACCGTCTCGGGCTGCCCGGGTGAGCGCGTAGATCACCTGCGCCCGGCCGCGGCGCGGGTCGGTCTTCTCGGGGCGGTCGTCGAGGGTCGCGAGGGCGAACCGGTCGGCGGTGCGGACGTCCACCCCGGGGACCTCGAGCAGCCGCCACGGATCCTCGCGCAGCAGGTGAGGCGCCTCGGCACCGAAGAGCTCGACCGCGCCGAACGCCGAACGCACCGGCAGACTCGCCGCGAACAGCAGCTCCGAGACCGCAAGCCGCGGCGCGGCGCCGTAGAACGCCTTGGCCAGCTGCTCGCCCCGCAGGCTCGTGACGCCCTCGATCGTCGCCAACGCCGCGGGCGTGACGTCGTCTGGGGAGTTGATGTGGGCGCCCGGCAGCGCAGCGGCCAGTTTGCCGAGCCCGGGCCAGAGTCCGGCCTCGCAGAACGCTTCGAATGCGGAGTCCACCAGGTGCGTCGCTGCCGGTCGCTCTCAGCGGTCCAGCGGGGTCGGAACCTCGGGGTAGCCGATCTCCGGTGCCGAGATCTCGTCCAGCGCGGTGCGGATCTCCTCCGGCAGCACCGTCGAGTCAGCCTCGAGGGAGCTGCGCAGCTGCCCGGTCGTGCGGGCCCCGATGATCGGTGCGGTCACCCCGACCTGGTCGCGGACCCACGCCAGCGCGACCGCCAGCGGCGAGACGCCCAGCCCGTCAGCGGCGGTCAGGACGGCGCCGACGATCCGCGAGGCGCGATCGTCGAGGTAGGGCCGGATGAAGCTGCCGTAGTCGCGCGAAGCGCCGCGCGAGTCGGCCGGCGTACCGGTCTGATACTTGCCGGTGAGGACGCCGCGTCCCAGCGGCGACCAGGCGAGGATCCCGATCCCGAGGCTCAGCGTCGCCGGCACCACCTCCCGCTCGACGCCGCGCTGCAGCAGCGAGTACTCGACCTGCGTCGAGCAGATCGGTGCCCGGCCCGGCCATGCCCGCTGCCAAGTCGCCGCCTTCGCGGTCTGCCAGCCGGAGTAGTTGCTGATCCCGACGTAGCGAGCACGCCCGCTGTCGACTGCCGTGTCGAGCGCGGCAAGCGTCTCCTCGATCGGCGTCCGCGGATCCCACTGGTGCAGCTGCCACACGTCGACGTGGTCAGTGTTGAGACGCGCCAGCGACTGGTCGAGCGCGTCGAGCAGATGGCGCCGCGACGCGTCACGGTCACGCTCCTCACCGCGACGCAGTCCCGCCTTGGTGGCCAACACGACGTCGTCGCGCTTGACCGTGCCGTTGAGCAGCTTGCCGAGGACCCGCTCGCTCTCGCCGTTGACGTAGACGTTCGCGGTGTCCACGAGGTTGCCGCCCGCGTCGAGGAACGCGCGAAGCTGGTTGGCGGCGTCCTCAGGGTCGGTGTCGCGACCCCATCCCATCGTCCCCAGCGCCAGGTGCGACACGTAGAGACCGGTCGTCCCGAGTCGACGCTGCCTCACGTACGCCTCCCGACCCACCGGCTTGAAGTGGAGCCGGCCACGCCGGCACTACGGATCGGAGGCTATCGGCGCGCGCCGACCGCGGCCCCGCGACTCACCGATCACCCCGGACCGGCGAGGCCACTACGCTGCGCCAATGCGACTTGCACTCAACCTGGGGTACTGGGGCCTGACCAGCGACGGCGACAACGTCGCCATCATCCTCGAGGCCGAGCGGCTGGGATACACGAGCGTGTGGACCGCCGAGGCCTACGGCAACGACGCCGCCACCGTGCTGGCCTGGCTGGCGGCGAAGACGACCAAGATCGAGCTCGGTAGCGGGATCTTCCAGATCCCGGGCCGTTCACCGGCGATGGCCGCGATGACGGCCGCGACGATCGACACGCTGTCGGGTGGCCGGTTCCGGCTCGGGCTCGGCGTGTCCGGCCCGCAGGTCTCCGAAGGGTGGCACGGCGTCCGGTTCGACAAGCCGGTCGCCCGCACCCGCGAGTACATCGACATCGTCCGGCTGGCGCTGGCCCGCGAGCGAGTGCAGTACGACGGGGAGCACTACGTGCTGCCGCTGCCGGACGGTCCGGGCAAGGCGCTGAAGATGATCATTCACCCGATCCGGGAGTACCTCCCGATCTACCTCGCCGCGATCGGACCGAAGAACCTCGAGCTGGCCGGGGAGAAGTGCGACGGCTGGCTCGCGATCTTCTACGACCCCGAGTTTGCGCCTGAGCTGCTCGCGTCGGTGACCGCCGGCAAGGAGCGCGCCGGCCGCGCGGACGCGCCGTTCGACGTCATGCCGACCACGCCGGTGATCATCGGCGACTCGGTTGAGGAGTGCGCCGAGCCGATCCGCGGCTACGCGGCGCTCTACATCGGCGGCATGGGCTCGCGAGAGCAGAACTTCTATAACCGGCTGGCCTGTCGCATGGGCTTCGAGAAGGAGGCGGGCGAGATCCAGGACCTCTACCTCGACAAGAAGTACGCCGAGGCCGCTGCCGCCGTACCGCTGGACTTCATCGACCGGACCTCGCTCATCGGTCCGGTCGACCGGATCGCTGAGCGGATGCAAGCGCTCGCTGCCTCCGGGGTGACCACGGTCAACGTGAGCAGCTACGGCGGCACGCTCGACGAGCGGCTGGCCACGCTGCGTTCGCTGGCCGACGCATTGGACAAGTCCGGCGTCGGGGACTAGCGGGCGGCTCAGGGCGTGACGACCGTCCTGCTGGTCCGACACGGTCTGACCGACGCGAACACCGGCGGCACGCTCGCCGGCTGGACGCCTGGGGTGCATCTGGCGGCCAAGGGGACCGAGCAGGTCCAGGCGCTCGCCACGCGGCTTGCGACGGTGCCGCTGACCGCCATCGTCAGCAGCCCGCTCGAGCGCTGCCAGGAAACCGCAGCCGCCCTCGCGGCAGGGCGCAGCGGGCTCGACGTCACGACCGACGACCGGTTGGGGGAGTGCCGTTACGGCGACTGGCAGGGCCAGCCGCTGAAGACCCTCGCGAAGGACCCGCTGTGGAAGGTCGTGCAGACCCATCCGAGCGCGGTGACCTTCCCCGGCGGTGAGTCGCTGCGGGAGACCCAGTCGCGAGCCGTGGCGGCGGTGCGTGACCACAACACCCGGCTGGGACCCGACGCCACCTGGGTGGCCGTCAGTCACGGCGACGTGATCAAGGCGATCCTCGCCGATGCGCTCGGCGTCCATCTCGACGGCTTCCAGCGGATCACGGTCGATCCGGCCTCGGTGTCGATCGTCACCTACACCGAGCTGCGGCCGTTCGTCGTCCGGATGAACGACATCGGCGGCGACCTCACCGGCTTGATCCGGCCGGCGCGCAAACGGCGCAAGCGGACGTCGGATGCGGCGGTCGGCGGTGGTGCCGGAGGTGGGTCGTAGGACGCCACCCCAGCACCCGCGCGTCAACATCTATGGTGGCCCTTGTGCCCGGCCGTGAGTTCGCCTTCGACCCGCCTGAGCGGTTCGTGGCGGGCACCGTCGGCCAGCCCGGGCAGCGCACCTTCTACCTCCAAGCGAGCGGGCGCGGCCGGACCGTCTCGGTGGTGTTGGAGAAGATGCAGGTGTCAGCGCTGGCCGAGCGCCTCGACGATCTGCTCGACGAGGTACGCCGACGCCAAGGCGAGAGCTCGACGGTGCCCGCAGTGGCCCCCTCCCAGCTCGAGGACGTTGCTCCGCTGGACTCGCCGATCGAAGACGAGTTCCGGGTGGGCACCCTCGCCTTGGCCTGGGACGAGGACGACGGCCTCATCGTGATCGAGGCGCAGTCCGCGGTCGCCGACCCTGAGTCGGGAGCGGTCGATCCGGACACTGACGCCGACACGCTTCGGGTGCGGATCTCCCCGGGTGTCGCGCGTGCCTTCTCCAAGCGCGCGTTGCGCGTCGTCGCGGCAGGGCGCCCGCCGTGCCCGCTGTGCGGCAACCCGCTCGACCCGGAGGGCCACATCTGTCCTCGGCAGAACGGTCATCTGCACGCCGGGTGACCGGGCCCGAGTCGGCCGGTGACACTGGAGACATGACGGCCCCCGCCTCCGAGCTCGGCACGGATGACGTGCTGCGCCTGCTGCGCGACGGCGAGCTCTCGATCCAGGGGCAGCTCTATGACGCTTCCAACGCCACCCTCTACTGCGAGGTGAGCCTCGCCGGAGTGTCCGCGGCGTGCGTGTACAAGCCGATCGCCGGCGAACGTCCGCTGTGGGACTTCCCCGACGGCACGCTGGCGGCGCGCGAGGTGGCGGCGTACGTGGTGTCGGTCGCGACCGGTTGGGACGTCGTGCCGCCGACCGTCATGCGTGACGGGCCGTACGGGCCGGGGATGTGCCAGCTGTGGATCGACGTCGACGAGACGGTCGACCTCGACCTGCTGGTCCGCAGCACGATCGAGCCGCTGCGGCGGATGGCGGTGTTCGACGCGGTGATCAACAACGCCGACCGCAAGGGCGGCCACCTGCTTCCGGTCGCCGACGGACACGTGTACGGCATCGACCATGGGGTGTGCTTCTCCGCGGATGACAAGCTGCGGACGCTGTTGTGGGCCTGGCGGGGCCAGCCGCTCACCGACGAGGCTCTCGACATGCTGAGCGGGCTGCGGGTCGAGCTCGCCGGCGTGTTGGGGGAGGCCCTCGAGGATCTGCTGACGATGCGTGAGGTGGAGGCGACGCGGCGCCGCGTCAACCGTCTGCTCCGCAGCGGTCGACACCCGCAGCCCAGCGGCGACTGGCCGCCGATGCCCTGGCCGCCCTTCTGAACGACCGCGGCTGAGTCACCCGTAGGCTCCGGTTCGTGCGTTCCTGGGACTCGCCTGTCGTGCCGCGGCTGGCCGCGCACGGCGTCGAGTCGCTCGACGAGGCGGTGCGGGTCCACGACACTGCTACCTCGGGGCTTGTCGCGCTCGACCTCCACAAGGCTCAGCTGACGCTCTACGTCTGCGGCATCACGCCCTATGACGCGACTCACCTCGGCCACGCCGCGACCTACCTGCTCTTCGACGAGCTGCAGCGAGTGTGTCTCGACGCCGGCACCCCGGTTCGCTACGTGCAGAACGTGACCGACGTCGATGACCCGCTCCTCGAACGTGCCGCCGCAACCGGCGAGGACTGGCGTTCGCTGGCCGAGCGCGAGATCGCGTTGTTCCGGGAGGACATGGCGAGCCTGCGGATCCTTGCCCCGGCCGAGTACGTCGGGGCGGTCGAGGCGATCCCGGACGTGGTCGAGGCCATCGTCCGGTTGCGCGACGCCGGGGCGGCGTACGACCTCGACGGCGACACGTACTTCGCAGCGTCGGCTGCGCCCGGCTTCGGCGAGGTCAGCCACTACGACCGCGACGAGATGCTGCGGCTGTCGGCCGAGCGTGGCGGCGACCCCGAGCGGTCGGGCAAGAAGGACCCGCTCGACTGCCTGCTCTGGCAGCGGGAACGCCCCGAGGATCCTGCCTGGGATACCGCTGTCGGCCGTGGCAGGCCCGGGTGGCACATCGAGTGCGCGGCGATCGCGATGCGTCACCTCGGGTCGCGAATCGACATCCAAGGGGGCGGTGAGGATCTTGTCTTTCCGCACCACGAGCTGAGTGCGGCACAGGCCGCCACCCTGAACGGCGAGGCCGGTTTCGCCACTGTCTACGTGCACCAGGCGCTGCTGGCCTACGACGGCGAGAAGATGTCGAAGTCCAGAGGCAACCTCGTGTTCGTCTCCAAGCTGCGCGCAGCAGGGGTGGACCCGATGGCGATTCGCCTCGCCCTGCTGGCCCACCACCACACCCAGCCGTGGGAATGGACCGCCCAAGACCTCGAGGCGGCACAGACACGCCTGGTCAGTTGGCGCGCTGCGTTCTCGCGCCTGGCCGGCCGGCCGGCCGAACCCCTCATCGAGGCAATGCGAAGGGCCCTGCGAAACGGCCTCGACATCCCAGCAGCGCTACAAGCAGTCGACGCCTGGCTGTCGAGCGAGGGAAACGACGCGAAGGCCCCCGCACAGGCCAAAGCGGCTGTCGACGCACTACTGGGAGTTGTCTAGCGCGGTGGGGTCAGGATGCGGCCCCGCCGCAGCCGCCCAACTACCTCAGTCCGCTGAGTCGTGCCGCCGCAGGTAGCGCTCGAACGCCCGGGCGATCGCCTCGCCGGAGGCTTCCGGAAGCGAGCTCTGGTCGTCGCGCAGCTCCAGCGACGCGATGTAGTCCGCGATCTCGCCGTCGTCCTGCGCCAACGCGTCGACGTCGTTCTCCCACGTCTGCGACGCCTCGGGCAGCGTGCCGAGCGGGACGGTCAGATCCAGTGCGTCCTCGACGCGGTGCAGCAGTGTCAGCGTCGCTTTCGGGCACGGCGGCTGCGCGAAGTAGTGGGGAACGCTGGCCCAGTAGGTGACGACGCGGCGGCCGGTCTCGGCGAGGGCGTGGTGGAACACGCTCACCACGCCGGTCGGCCCTTCGTAGCGTGACTTGGTCAGACCCAGGCTCGACGCGAGCGCGTCGTCGGAGGCCGAGCCGTTGACGTCGATCGGTCGGGTGTGGGGGACGTCGGCGAGCAGAGCCGCCAAGCAGACCACCTGGTCGACCTCGAGCTCGTCGGCGAAAGCGACGAGCTCCTCGCAGAACGCCCGCCACCGCATGTTCGGCTCGAGACCGCGCAGGAGAACCACCTCCTGCTCGCCGACCGTCGCCAGCGCCAGCCGCGTGGTGGGCCAGTCGATGCGCCGGGTGACGCCGTCCACGAGTCGCACCGTCGGGCGGTTGACCTGGTAGTCGTAGTAGTCCTCGGGGTCGATCGCGGCGAACGGTTTCGCCTGCCACTCCTGCTCGAGGTGCTCGATGGCGTTGGTGGCTGCGTCCGCTGCGTCGTTCCAGCCCTCGAAGGCCGCAATCATCATTCGCCGACGACCGGAGTCGCGGGAGACGCTCACGTCGCCAGGGTATGCCTGACCGAAGGCCACGGCGGCTGCGTTGCTAGACCCTGCCGCCGCCCGTGGTGTGCACGATCAGCACGTCGCAGGAGGCGCGGTGGCTGATATTGGCCGGTACCGAGCCGAGCAGGCGTCCGGCCAGGCTGTTCAGTCCGCGGTTGCCGATGATGCACAGGTCCACCTTGTGACCCTCGACGAGCGCCACGAGGACGTCCACCGGGTCACCGGCCTCGGCAACGGTCGTGACCTTCTTGGCTCCGGCCTTGGTGGCGATGCCCTTCGCGTCGGCGAGTGCGTCCTCAGCCGGGTTGGCGCCCATCACCTTGTACGCCGCGTCGCCGAGCTCCTGGCTGGCGCGGTTGCGGTCACGCTCGGAGATCGGCTGGTAGGCCGAGGCGATGATCAGCCTCGCGCCGGTGTCGGCGGCGACTGCGGCGGCGCGCTCTACGGCGCGAAACGACGAGGCCGATCCGTCAGTCCCGACGAGGATGGTCTTGTAGCTGGCCACGCGTGCTCACCCCTGGCTGCAGTCTGTGCTTGCTGACGGACGCACGCACCGTATCGGAGGCTTCCGGAACAGTCACGGAGCGAAGCGGCTCCGCGCCGAGGCCTACCATCGGTCGCGATGCCAGCCGTTCTGTTCGACATGGACGGGCTGCTCGTGGACAGCGAACCGCTGTGGACCCGAGGCGAGATCGACCTGGCCGACCACCTGGGCGGAACCTGGAGCGACGACCTCAAGGCCGCCATCATCGGCACCCGGCTCGACACCGCCACCGCAACGATCCTCGAGTGGTACGACGTGCCGCGCGGTGAGGCGGAGGTCCAGGCGGCGATGAGCTTCCTGCTCGACCGGATGGTTGAGCTCTACCACGAGCAGCTGCCGCTGATGCCGGGCGCGCTCGAGCTGCTCGACGACCTGCGGGCTGCCGGCGTACCGACCGCCTTGGTGTCCTCGTCGTATCGCGTCCTGGTCGACGCGACGCTCGATGTGGTCGGCCACGACCGCTTCGACGTGAGCGTCGCCGGCGACGAGGTCGGTCACGGCAAGCCGCACCCGGCGCCCTATCTCGAGGCGTGCCGCCGACTCGCCATCGCACCGGCGAATGCGGTCGCGCTCGAGGACGCCATCAGCGGAGTGACGTCGGCGGAAGCGGCAGGCTGCAAGGTCGTCGCTGTCCCGTGGCTGGTGCCGATACCGGCCGCATCAAGCCGGGTGTTGGTCACCAGCCTGAGCGAGCTCTCCGCCGCTCGGCTGCTGTCCCTGTTGTGAGGTGCCGACCAGCTCCGGCGGCGTCCCGCCGAACTCCGGACAGAACTCCTGGAACGAACACCAGCTGCAGAGCTTGCTCGGCTTGTGGCGCCAGTCGCCACTGGCACGCGCCTTCTCGATCGCGGCCGCGATCGCATCGACCTGGCGCTCGAGGGACTCGAGATCCGCGGCGTCGGGGGTGTAGTCGAGCACCTCGCGGTCGCGCAGGTAGTACAGCCGCAGCAGGCGCGGCAGGACAGCGGTCGTGCGCCACAGCACCAGCGCGTAGAAGCGCAGCTGGAACAGGGCCTTGCCCTCGAACGCCTCGCTGGGCGCCTTTCCGCTCTTGTAGTCGACGACCCGCAGGTCGCCGGCCGGCGAGCGGTCGAGGCGGTCGATGAACCCTTTGAGGTGTACGCCGGAGGGCAAGGTCATCTCGACCAGCACCTCACGCTCGGCGGGCTCGACGCGGCGCGGGTCTTCGAGGGTGAAGTAGCTGCCGATCAGCTCCTTGGTCGTTGCGACGAGGTGGGCCAGGCCTCCTGGCTCGCGGTCGACGAGGGCGGCGAGGTCGGGATCCTCAGCGAGCAGCGCCTGCCACCCCGGCTCCACGTCGTCGGCCGCCGCACCGACGGTTCGCTGTGCCGCCGGGAGGTCGAACAGCCGCTCGAGGACGCCGTGAATCACGGTCCCACGCGCGGCGTCGAGGCTCGGCGGCTCGGGCAGCCGGTCGATGACGCGGAACCGGTAGAGCAGGGCACAGTTCTTGAAGTCCAACGCACGTGACGGCGACAACGACCACTCGCGGGCCTGATCGACCGTGGCCTCGGTCAGCGTGGACATGAGGGGACCGTAGACCGTCGTACCGACAAAATCGCGTGGCACACGGCGCGAGCCGGGGACCAATCCTGAGCCCGGATTCACACGCCGCCTCTACGATCGAACCGTGAGCGAGCAGTCGCCACGGCAGCCGTCCCGGCTCGTGGCGGGCATTCCGGCAGGGCGCATCTTCGGTGTGCCGCTGGTCATCTCGCCGGCCTGGATCGTGCTGGTCGTCGTCGGCACGGTCGCCGCGCCCGCCGAGATCCGCGACAACATCACGGTGAGCCCGGCCGGCAGCTACCTCGTGGCGTTGGCGCTGATCCTGCTCGTCTACGCCGCGGTCCTCGCCCATGAAGCCAGTCACGTGCTCGTCGCGAAGGCGTTGGGGCTTCGGGTCGGCCGGGTCGTGCTCCAGCTGCTCGGCGCGGTCTCGGAAGTGCTCGACGAGCCGCAAACCGCGGGTCGGGAGTACCTGGTCGCTGCCGTCGGCCCGCTGACCTCGGTGCTGCTGGCCGGAGTCGCGGCCGCGATCGGCGCGTCGTTCCCGGAGCACTCGGTCGGTTGGCTGCTGGCCAACTCGACAGCGACCATCAACGGGGTGGTCGCGGCGTTCAACCTGCTGCCGGGGATGCCGCTGGACGGCGGCCGGCTGCTTCGAGCGGCGCTGTGGCACGTGACCGGCGACCGCATGCGCGGGCTGCTGATCGCCGGCTGGGTGGGCCGGGGCGTTGCCTGTGCCACCGCGGGGGCGGCACTGTTCGCGCCGAGCTATGACTCCAGCAGCGACTCGTTGGCCTCGCTCTACCTGCTGGTCGTCGCCTACTTCATCTGGTGGAACGCCTCGATCTCCATCGCGCAGGCGCGGGTCGGTGCGGTCATCCCCAGGATCGAGCTGTCACGCCTGCTTCGCCCCGCGCTGACCGTCGAAGCGCAGCTGCCGCTGGCCGAGGCGGTACGCCGCGCCCGCGCGATCGGTGCCCGGGCCCTGGTCGTGGTGGACGGCCGCGACCGGTGGTCGGGGATCGTGTCCGAGGCGGCGGTGCAGGCCACGCCGGCCGAACGGCAGCCGTGGATGTCGGTCAGTGATCTCGCCCGTCCGGTCGAGGCCGGCCTGGTGCTGTCCCCGTCGCTGAGCGGTGAGGACCTGATGACCGCGGTCCAGCAGACGCCGGCGACGGAGTACCTCGTCGCCGAGGCCGGGGGCGCCCTTCAGGGGGTGCTGTCGCGCGCGGACCTCATCGCGCTGTTGCGGGCGTTCGGAGTTCGCTAGTCGCCGCCGCCGTCCGGTAGACATCCTGAGGTGACCAGCAAAGCCGCCGCGCCGCGCCGGGGCCTCGGCCCGCTCGCGGCGGGCGACCTGGTCCAGCTGACCGACCCGAAGGGCCGGATGCACACGATTGCGCTCACCCCCGGCAAGGAGTTCCACACCCACCGCGGCGTCATCGCTCACGACGAGCTGATCGGGCAGCCCGAGGGCATCGTCGTCACCTCCGCAGGCGGCACCGACTACCTGGCGTTGCGCCCGTTGCTCAGCGACTACGTGCTCTCGATGCCGCGCGGCGCGACCATCGTCTATCCGAAGGACGCCGCGCAGATCGTGGCGATGGCGGACATCTGCCCGGGCGCCCACGTCGTCGAAGCGGGCGCGGGGTCGGGAGCGCTGACCTGCAGTCTGTTGCGGGCCGTAGGCAGCGCGGGCACGGTCACCTCCTACGAGCGGCGTGATGAGTTCGCCGACGTCGCCCGCTCCAACGTCGAGCGTTTCTTCGGCGAGGCTCCGCCGACCTGGCGGCTCGAGGTCGGCGACGTCGTCGACGCGCCGGGGGAGGCCGTCGCCGACCGGGTGGTGCTGGACATGCTGGCGCCATGGGAGGTCGTCGAGGCGAGTGCGCGGCTGCTGGTCCCCGGAGGGGTGTTCTGCGCGTACGTCGCGACGACCACCCAGCTGTCGGCCACCGTGGAAGGACTGCGCACCCACGGCGGCTTCGCCGAGCCGGCACCCTGGGAGACGCTGGTGCGCGGGTGGCACGTCGACGGTCTCGCCGTACGCCCCGACCACCGGATGATCGGTCACACCGGGTTCCTCGTGACCGCGCGACGACTGGCGCCCGGGGTCACCGCACCGCCGCGGCGCCGCCGGCCGTCGAAGGGCGCTCCCGGCTGAGGCGGGTGATTTCCGGATCAGGGCGTTTCAGGCGACTCGCGGGGAGCGACTAATACCGAGATTCGTCGTTTGGCTCAGTTATAGGCTCGATACGCACGAGAACGGAACCGACCAAGGAGGTGGGCCGTGCCTGCACGCGAGGATGCTGAGGCACGCGCCGCCAGGTCGGAGGGACGAGCTCAGGAGCTCGCCGACCAGGTGGCCTACTTGGAAGCTGAGATCGCCAGCTTGCGCCGCCGGATGACGGTCGCGCCGCGCGGCGGCCTCGGTGTCGAGGAGCGGCTCGCGCAGCTGCAAGCCGAGCTCTCCGGTGCCCTCAGCCGCAACGAGCTGCTGGTCAACACGCTCAAGGAGGCGCGCGAGCAGATCGTCGCCTTGAAAGAAGAGGTCGACCGGCTGGCCCAGCCGCCGTCGGGCTACGGCTACTTCATCGGCCGGCACGAGGACGGCACCGTCGACATCTTCACCGGCGGTCGCAAGCTGCGCGTCGCGGTGTCCCCCTCGATGGAGGCGGACGAGCTGCGCCGGGGCCAGGAAGTGATGCTCAACGAGGCGCTCAACGTCGTCGAGGCGCTGTCGTACGAGCGGCAAGGCGACATCGTGATGCTCAAGGAAGTGCTCGACGGCGGTGACCGTGCGCTGGTGATCGGGCACACCGACGAGGAGCGCGTGGTGATGCTGGCCGACTCGTTGCTCGACGTGTCGCTTCGCCCCGGCGACTCGCTGATGATCGAGGGACGATCCGGCTACGCCTACGAGCGGATCCCCAAGTCCGAGGTGGAGGAGCTCGTCCTCGAAGAGGTCCCGGACATCGACTACGCCGACATCGGCGGGCTGCGCGACCAGATCGAGATGATCCGCGACGCGGTCGAGCTGCCGTTCCTGCACAAGGACCTGTTCATCGAACACCAGCTCCGGCCGCCGAAGGGGATCCTGCTCTACGGCCCGCCCGGTTGCGGGAAGACGCTCATCGCGAAGGCCGTCGCGAACTCTCTCGCCAAGCAGGTGGCAGCGGCCGGGAAGGGCGAAGGCCGGTCGTACTTCCTCAACATCAAGGGCCCTGAGCTGCTCAACAAGTACGTCGGCGAGACCGAGCGGCACATTCGGCTGGTGTTCCAGCGGGCGCGTGAGAAGGCCAGCGAAGGTACGCCGGTCATCGTGTTCTTCGACGAGATGGACTCGATCTTCCGCACCCGCGGGTCAGGCGTGTCCTCGGACGTCGAGAACACGATCGTGCCGCAGCTGCTGAGCGAGATCGACGGCGTCGAGGGGCTCGAGAACGTCATCGTGATCGGCGCGTCCAACCGCGAGGACATGATCGACCCGGCCATCCTGCGCCCGGGCCGGCTGGACGTGAAGATCAAGATCGAGCGGCCCGACGCCGAGGCGGCGCGAGACATCTTCTCGAAGTACCTCGTCAGCGACCTCCCGCTGCACGCCGACGACCTGTCGGAGAACGGCAACTCGCGCGAGGCCACCCTCGAGGCGATGATCCAGCGCACCGTCGAGCGGATGTACGCCGAAAGCGAGGAGAACCGGTTCCTGGAGGTCACCTACGCCAACGGGGACAAGGAGGAGCTGTACTTCCGCGACTTCAACTCCGGCGCGATGATCGAGAACATCGTGGCTCGGGCGAAGAAGATGGCCATCAAGGACTTCCTCGAGTTCGGCCAGAAGGGCCTGCGGATCAACCACCTTCTCTCGGCGTGCGTGGACGAGTTCAAGGAGAACGAGGACCTGCCCAACACGACGAACCCGGACGACTGGGCGCGGATCTCGGGCAAGAAGGGTGAGCGGATCGTCTACATCCGCACGCTGGTCACCGGCAAGCAAGGCGACGAGTCCGGTCGCAGCATCGACACCGTTGCGAACACGGGTCAATACCTCTGAAGAACCCGGGCTGAAGCCCACCGACGACTAGCCTGGACTCATGGCGGTCAGGCGTGTCATGGGCACCGAGACCGAGTACGGCATCGCGGTGCCGGGACACGGCCCTGCCAACCACATGCTCGCCTCGAGCCAGATCGTCAACGCCTATCTGAGCGCCACCAACCGAGGCGGCCGTGACCGCAGTCCGCGGTGGGACTTCGAGGAGGAGTCACCGCTTCGCGACGCGCGGGGTTTCGACGTCGGGGGCGCCAACTCGCGGGAGCCGGACGTGCTCGCCGACGACGAGGTGGGCCTGGCCAACGCGATCTTGACCAGCGGCGCCCGGCTCTACGTCGATCATGCCCACCCGGAGTACTCCTCGCCGGAGGTCACGAACCCCCGTGACGCCGTGATCTGGGACAAGGCAGGGGAGAAGGTGATGGCTCGCGCCGCCGAGCACGCCGTCCGCATCCCAGGCGCCGGGCAGATCCAGCTCTACAAGAACAACACCGACAACAAGGGCGCGTCGTACGGCTCGCACGAGAACTATCTGATGCGACGCGAGACGCCGTTCGCAGACATCGTCCGCTACCTCACGCCGTTCTTCGTCACGCGTCAGGTGGTGTGCGGCGCGGGCCGGGTCGGCATCGGCCAGGACGGGCACGGCCACGGGTTCCAGATCTCGCAGCGGGCCGATTTCTTCGAAGTCGAGGTCGGCCTCGAGACGACGCTGAAGCGGCCGATCATCAACACCCGCGACGAGCCGCACGCCGACCCCGAGCGCTACCGGCGCCTCCACGTCATCATCGGCGACGCCAACATGAGCGAGCTGTCGACCTACCTCAAGCTCGGGATGACCTCGATCGTGCTCTCCATGATCGAGGAGGGGTGGTTCGTCGAGAGCGGCGTCGATCTCGGCATCGAGGCGCCGGTCGCGGCGCTGCGAGCCATCTCCCACGACGCTTCGCTCACCCACACCGTGAAGCTTCGCGACGGGCGAACGATCCGGGCCATCGAGCTCCAAGCCGAATACCTCGAGCAGGCACGGAAGTTCGTCTCCTCGCGGTACGGCGCAGATGCCGACGCGGACACCGTCGACGTGCTCGGCGAGTGGGAGACGGTTCTCGGCAAGCTCGCCGACGATCCGATGTCGCTGGCCGGCGAGCTCGACTGGGTGGCGAAGCTGTCGCTGCTCGAGGGCTATCGGGAACGCGAGGGCCTCGACTGGGACGCGCACAAGCTCCAGCTGGTGGATCTGCAGTACAGCGACGTGCGCGAGGACAAGGGTCTGTACAACCGGCTGGTCGCGCGCGGCCGGATGCGCCGGCTGATCTCGGACGCCGAGATCGACCGCGCGGTCGCCGAGCCGCCCACCGACACCCGCGCCTACTTCCGCGGCCGCTGCCTGGCGAAGTACGCCGCTGATGTTGCCGCCGCGTCGTGGGACTCGGTGATCTTCGACGTCGGTCGTGACTCGCTGCAGCGGGTGCCGATGCTCGAGCCGCTCCGGGGCACGAAGGCGCACGTCGAAGGACTCCTCGCGCGCTGCGAGACCGCTGCCCAGCTGGTCGATGAGATCACCGGAACGCGCTAGTTCGACGGGCTCGCTTCCACGGCCGCACGCTGGACGGCTTCGTCAGCGTCGCCGAGTAGCGTTTGAGGTCAGACCCCGACAGCACTGATGGGCGCGCAGAGCGCGACGGGAGGCTTTCCATGGCGACACGTGACGACGGCGGCCAGAAGAGCGCGTCACGCCGGACCGACGACGTGGCCGAGGTCGAGGAGGTCGACACCTCTGACGTCCAGGAGCGGCATGCCGAGCTGACCGATGACGTCGACGACATCCTCGACGAGATCGACAGTGTCTTGGAGCAAAATGCCGAGGAGTTTGTGCGTGGTTACGTTCAAAAAGGGGGAGAATAGGGGCTGATGTCCGACTTGGGAGCCGAGTGCCAAGTGCCGGAATCCAAGAGATGTCTCGATTGCGGCATGGTCAAGAATCTCGACGACTTCTCGTACTCACCAAGGGGCGTCGCGAGCCGCAACAGCTACTGCAAGGTCTGCATGCGTGAACGGTCCAAGGCCTCGTATCGAAAGCGGCTCGCAGCCGCAGGACGGGCCGTCCGAGAGCCGCGCGTGCTTGCCGACGGCGAACGGTGGTGTGCCGACTGTGAGACCGCGAAGCCGCTAGATCAGTTCCCTCGCAATCGATCCGATCCGAGCGGCCACGGGAGCTATTGCAAGCCGTGCCACAACGAGCGTGGTCGTGAAAGCCGCGAGCGCCTCCACGGTGGAAGTCGCGAATACCACCTTCGCCACCGATACGGGATCGGACAGCGTGAGGTTGATCAGATGATCGCTGAGCAACTCGACACGTGCGCCGCGTGTCGTAAGGCCAAGCCCGAGCACGTGGACCATGACCACGCGACCGGCAAAGTCCGTGGCTTGCTCTGCTTCAACTGCAACCAGGCGTTGGGCAACATCCGCGATGACGTCTATGCCCTGCGCGGCCTCATCAGGTATCTCGACGCGCACAACTACAGTCGCGGACGCCCGGCACGCGAGGAACACGACCTTCGACCGCTCAGCGTGGTTTACGGCGGCAGGATCCGTTCTCGCGGGACAAGGGTGGCGATGCGCTTTCGGTGAACCCTGGCGCACCTTCGTCGTGAACTCGTGACAGGGTGGGCGGGTGGATCTCTCCGACGGGACGACCTTGCCGGCCGCGTTCTTCCAGCCCGGCTCGTCGTCGTTCAGCGACTTCCTGTCTCTTCACGCGCCGGAGATGCTGCCGGGTAAGCGGGCGCAGGTGATGGCGAACGCGACTCCGATCGAGGCGCCGCACGGCACGACGATCGTTGCGGTGACCCACACCAGCGGCGTCATCCTTGCCGGCGACCGCCGCGCGACGATGGGGAACGTCATCGCGCAGCGTGACATGGAGAAGGTCTTCGAGGCAGACGAGTTCTCCGCCGTCGGCATCGCCGGGACCGCGGGCGTCGCGATCGAGCTGGTTCGGTTGTTCCAGGTCGAGCTCGAGCACTACGAGAAGCTCGAGGGCACCACGCTCAGCCTCGAGGGCAAGGCGAACCGGCTCTCGTTGCTGATCCGCAATAACCTGCCGATGGCGATGCAGGGGCTTGCCGTCGTACCGCTCTACGCCGGCTACGACCTCGAGGCGGACTCACCGGAGCGGGCCGGCCGGATCTTCTCCTACGACGTCACCGGCGGCCGGTACGAGGAGCGCCACTTCCACTCGGTGGGCTCCGGGAGCGTCTATGCCCGTGGCGCTTTGAAGAAGCTCTACCGCGACGACTTCACCGAGGCCGACGCGATCCTCGCGAGCGTCCACGCGCTCTACGACGCCGCCGACGAGGACTCCGCCACCGGCGGGCCGGACCTCACCCGCAGGATCTATCCGGTGATCACGACGGTCACCGCCGACGGCTTCCGCCGGCTCGGGGACGACGAGGTGGCCTCGATCACCGAACAGGTCGTCGCGGAGCGGATGACGAGCCCCGGCGGACCGCAAGCCCCGCTCCACTAGTCACGCGCCCGACAGCAGCACGAAGAGAGGACCACGACCAGCGATGACGATGCCCTTCGGCTACGTCTCACCCGAGCAGGTCATGAAGGACCGAGCGGACTACGCCCGCAAGAACATCGCGCGCGGCCGTGCGGTGCTCGTCATGAGCTACGGCGGCGGAATCCTGTTCGTGACCGAGAACCCCTCCAGCGCTCTGCACAAGATCTCCGAGATCTACGACCGCATCGGGTTTGCCGCGGTCGGCAAGTACAACGAGTTCGAGAACCTGCGAGTGGCCGGCGTACGCATGGCCGACCTGCGCGGTTACTCCTACGACCGTCGTGACGTCACCGGCCGCGCGCTCGCGAACACCTACGCCCAGGTGCTCGGCACGATCTTCTCGAGCGGCGGCGAGAAGCCGTTCGAGGTCGAGTTGACCGTCGCCGAGGTGGGCGACTCGCCCGCCGGAGACCAGCTCTACCGGCTGACCTACGACGGCAGCGTCGCCGACGAGGAGGGCGTCGTCGTGATGGGTCCGGCCGCCGACGACATCGGCACGGTGCTGCGCGAGAACCGCACCGACGACATGGACCTCAGCGCTGCGCTGAAGCTCGCCGTCCGGGCTCTCACCTCGGCCGAGACCGAGCCGCGGGAGATCTCCGCGGATGCCCTCGAGGTCGCGATCCTGGATCGGGCCCGCCCGCGTCGTAAGTTCCGCCGGCTCCGTGATGCCGCGGTCGCCGAAATCCTTGCCGGCTAGCTGATCAGACCCGCTGCCCGGCGCGCACCAGCCGGATGTGGCGGAATCGTGGCACCTCGCGCAGCAGCTTGATCGCCTTTGCCAGGCTGTAGACCTGGCCCGGCGTCTGAAACAGCGGTACGTCCGGGATCGGACCGGCGGGCAGCACCGTGAGCATCCCGACGAGCTTGTCTGCGACCGTGACGGGGGCGCCCGCGTCAGCCGTCTTCAGCATTGCCGTCGAGGTCACGTCGGTGGCCCAGCCGGCGTTGTGCGTCCCTCCGGCCGAGCCGCTCGCCGACCCGAATCGCAGCGCGGTGCCGGACGCCGGCATCGACGTCGACACCATGCGCGGGCCTGAGGTGTCGGGGATGGTCGCGGTGACCCGAGTCCGGTCACGGCGGTCCACGCGGATCAGCGCCAGGTCGTTGAAGTAGCAGCGATCTGGACTGCGGACGCCGGTCTTCTGCATCTCGGTGAAGGAGTTGTAGACCAGCGTGCCGCGATATATCGCACCGCCGATGGAGGCCGGCACACCGCCAGGGCTCACCGGCTCGACACAACCGTCCTGCACCTTGCCGAGGTCGATCCCGCCGCACGACGCCGGTACCGCCAGGTAGACGGTGGCGCCCTGCCGCATGACCGCGCCGATCTCGCAGCTGATGTCGCCGAAGTTCACCTCACCGCCCGGGTGGATGGTCTTGGCGGCCCCGGCCCCGGTCGCGCTCGTCGCGGCGGCTACGGCTGGTGAGATCGCCAGGGCAGACAGCGCCGGCGCGGCCAGCAGCCCGGCGGATGCGGTCGTAACGACCATGGCGCGAGCAACCCGCGACGCCACAGACACCTCCACACTTGTGACCTCAGGCACGCTTGTGACTCAGGTCACATTTCGTCACGTCTGGCCAACATCCTGCCCGGCCGGGCAGGCATCGCGCGAGTGCGCCGCGCCCCGGTCGGCGACGTTGCGCCGAATCCGCAGGCGGCGCCGTACGCTCGGACCGTGGAACGGCGGATCTACGGACTCGAGAACGAGTACGGCGTGACGTGCACGTTCCGCGGCCAGCGCCGGCTGTCACCGGACGAGGTCGCCCGCTACCTGTTCCGTCGGGTGGTCTCCTGGGGTCGCAGCAGCAACGTCTTCCTGAAAAACGGCGCTCGGCTCTACCTGGACGTCGGCTCGCACCCCGAGTACGCGACGCCCGAGTGCGACGACGTGGTCGAGCTCGTCACCCACGACAAGGCGGGGGAGCGCACGCTCGAAGGCTTGCTGATGGACGCCGAGCGCAGGCTGCGTGAGGAAGGCATCGCCGGCGACATCTTCCTGTTCAAGAACAACACCGACTCGGCCGGCAACTCCTACGGGTGCCACGAGAACTATCTGGTGGGACGTCACGGGGAGTTCAGCCGCCTCGCCGACGTGCTCATCCCGTTCCTCGTGACCCGCCAGATCATCTGCGGCGCCGGCAAGGTGCTACTGACGCCGCGCGGCGCGGTCTACTGCGTCAGCCAGCGGGCGGAGCACATCTGGGAAGGGGTCTCGTCGGCGACGACCCGCAGCCGCCCGATCATCAACACCCGCGACGAGCCGCACGCCGACGCCGAGCGATTCCGCCGGCTGCACGTGATCGTCGGTGACAGCAACATGTCCGAGACGACGACCTTGCTGAAGATCGGTACGACGGACCTGGTGCTGCGCATGATCGAGGCCGGCGTCGTGATGCGCGACCTCACGCTCGAGAACTCGATCCGCGCGATCCGCGAGATCAGTCACGACATGACCGGTCGTCGTACCGTCAAGCTCGCCAACGGGCGCGAAGCCAGTGCCCTCGACATCCAACAGGAGTACTTCGCCAAGGCACGTGACTTCGTCGAGCGGCGCGGCGACGACGCGACGTCGCGCCGGGTGCTCGAGCTGTGGGAGCGGACCCTCAAGGCGGTCGAGTCGCAGGACCTGAGCCTGATCGACCGGGAGATCGACTGGGTGATCAAGTACCAGCTCGTCGAGCGGTATCGCGCCAAGCACGGCCTCGCGCTGTCCTCGCCCCGCATCGCGCAGCTCGACCTCACCTACCACGACGTCAATCGACGGCGCGGGCTGTACTACCTGCTCGAACGCCACGGCGCGGTCGACCGGGTGACCACCGATCTGAAGATCTTCGAGGCGAAGTCGGTGCCGCCGCAGACCACTCGGGCGCGGCTGCGCGGGGACTTCATCCGGCGGGCTCAGGAGAAGCGACGCGACTTCACCGTCGACTGGGTCCACCTCAAGCTCAATGACCAGGCTCAGCGCACCGTTCTGTGCAAGGACCCGTTCCGCGCGGTCGACGATCGAGTGGAGAAGCTCATCGCCTCCATGTAGGGCGCATGTGCCATCCGCTCTAGAGGAGGGTGGCGGCGTGGCGGCCGGCGGCGGCGCAGCCGAGAAAGTACGCCGGGTCCTCGTCGAGGCCGCGGCCCATCGTCGACACCCGTCCGGGTGCTGCCGCGATCACCTCCCGCAGCCCGTCGACGCCGACGTCGACGAGCCGGTGCGGCGGTGACAGCGGCCGGGCGGCGTCGGCGACCGCCTCGCCGATCGCTCCCGCAAGGCGCGGTACGACGACGTCGGCCGGTGCGAGCGCAACCCGGCCGAGCGCGGTGAGCGAATGGTGGGACACCCCACGATGGCGCTCGCGACGGTCCGCCTCGCTGATCCGCAGCGCGGCGACCGGACGGCCGCCGAGCACCGCCGTCGCGTTGACCGCCTCACCGCTGGCCACCCCGCTGAACCCCCAGCGGGTGCCGGTGCCGAGGTTGCCCGGGCCTTGCGTCACGATCGCGAGGTCCGCCCCGAGCACACCGCGGGCGGCGAGCAGCCCGGTGTGCAGCGTCACCGCCTCGACATCGCCACCGAACGCCTGACCCACCGTCACGGTCGCGGCCAGCCACCCCGCCGACGTCAGATCGTCGACCGAGCGCGAGAACCCAAGGGGGAGCGCACCGCCGTCGGTCATCACGTACACCGCGCGTGCGCCCGCCATCCGCTCCCGCAGCCCGGCAAGGATCGGCGTGAGCGCGGAGTGGAGGTCGGCAACGACGACCGGCATCCCGTCGATCGAATCGGCGTCGCGCAACGTGGCGTGCGCGGGGGAGTCCTGCTCGTCCACGGCCAGCACGGTCGCCTGCAACGGCGTGTAGCGCGCCTTGACCACGTGACCGGGCTCGTCGAGGTCGGCGGGCAGCCGGTCAGGGATAGCGACCACCATGGCGAACCCGCCGGTGCCCAACCCCAACGCGACCGCGGTGGTGTTCAGCAGCACCCGGTCGCCGACCTCGGGAGTCCCGACGAGCCGCGGGTAGGCGAGCGCGGTCAGCTCGCCGTCCACCGTCGCCACGGTGAGCTCCCGGGCGCCCGGCCGGTCGCGAACCACCGCGACGACGCTGCCCTCACGCCACCGGATCACAACGACGGACGCTACCGGTCACGCGGTAGCGTCGTCGGCCATGGCGGCGGAGCGCACCGAACGGCTGATGAACCTCGTCATCTGCCTGTTGCACACCCGCGCCTATCTGACCGCCGAGCGGCTGCGCGAGATCATCCCTGGGTACGCCGACGCGCCGTCCGACGAGGCGTTCAAGCGGATGTTCGAGCGCGACAAGGAGGACCTTCGCGACCTCGGCATCCCGCTCGAAGTCGGTTCGCACAGCCACTTCGACGACGAGCAGGGCTACCGGATCCCACGCTCGGACTACGCGCTGCCCGAGATCCACCTGGAGGCCGACGAGGCGGCCGCCGTCGGTTTGGCGGCGCGCATGTGGTCGGCAGCCACGCAAGGGGCGACCGCCACTCGCGCGCTTCGTAAGCTCGAAAGCGCGGGCGTCGAGCTCGTGGCGCTGCCCGAGGGCCTGCAGCCTCGCCTCGGCGCCGGCGGGGCCGGGCTTCCCGCCGTCCACGAGGCGCTGCGAGATCGCAGACGACTCAAGTTCGCCTATCGCGGCGCCAACGATGCGGAGCCGGCGCAACGGCGTGTCGAGCCTTGGGGTGTCGTGTGCTGGCGTGGCCGCTGGTACCTCGTCGGACACGACCTCGACCGCGAGGCGCCGCGTGCCTTCCGGCTGTCTCGGGTGGTGGGCGAGCCCGCCGTCGACGGCAAGCCGGGTTCGGTCACCGTTCCCGACGGCGTCGACCTCGGCGCGCTGGTGTCGGCGACGGACGCCGCGCCTCGGACCGAGGCACTGGCGCGGGTCAGGGTCAGACACGACCGTGCGATGGGGCTGCGGCGGCTGACGATCGACGTCGCGGACGACGGTGACGGCTGGGACGTCGTGACCGTTCCCTGCCCGGATCCGCATCGCCTCGCCGAACAGGTTCTCGGCTACGGCGCCGACGCGGTCATCCTGTCGCCGGCAGAAGCGCGTGACGCGGTGGTGCACCGGCTGCGTGCGCTGGTCGAGGCCACATGAGCGGCGCGCCCGACCACCTGCCGCGGCTACTCGCACTCGTGCCGTGGCTGCTCGCGCATCCGGACACCTCAGTCGCCGACGTCGCCACCGAGTTCGGCGTCAGCGAGTCGCAGATCCGGGCCGACGTGAACCTGCTGTGGATGTGCGGGCTGCCCGGCTACGGCCCCGGTGACCTGATCGACGTCGAGTGGCGCGGCGACCGCGTGACCCTGTCCAACGCCGACACGATCGAGCGACCGCTGCGGCTCACCCCCGACGAGGCGCTCGCCCTCATCTCCGCATTGCGTGCGCTGTCCGGCGTACCCGGGATCGTGTCGACGGCCGCCATCGAGCGTGCCCTCGCCAAGCTGGAAGGTGCCGCCGGCGGTACGACGGGAGCCGACAAGGTGGTCGCCGCCACGACCAGCAGCGCGGACACGGACACCGAGGTGGTCACCACCATCACCGACGCACTCGCCAGGTCTCGCCGGGTGCACCTTCGCTACTGGGTACCGGCGCGCGACGAGGCGACCGAGCGCGACGTCGACCCGATCCGGTTGTTCACCAGTGACGCAACGGCCTATCTCGCCGGCTGGTGCCACACCGTCGAGGACCTGCGCACGTTCCGGTTGGACCGGGTGCTCGACGCAACGGTGCTGGAGCAGCCGATCGACGTTCCCGCAGACGTGCGGGCTCGCGCGCTCGACGCCGAGCTCTACACACCGTCGCCGGAGGACCGGCTGATCACGCTGTCGCTCGATCCGGCTGCGCGTTGGGCCGCCGACTACTACCAGTGCGAGGAAGTGACCGAGCGCGGCGACGGCGGGCTGGTCGTCAAGCTGCGGGCACGCGACGACGCCTGGGTACGCCGGCTCGCGCTGGGCCTGGCCGGGGTCGCAACGCTGACCGATCCGCCGGAACTGGCCCGACAAGTCCGGTCTGCGGCGGTTGCGGCCCTCGCGGCCTACGACGCGTAGATCCGAGTCCCTTCAGCGCATCAAGCCGTCGGCCTCGGCTGCCGAAGGTCTGAGGACGCCACATCCCCGGTGGCGCCACAGTACGAGGGAGGGCCGGCATGACGACGATCAAGGCGTCCTGCCCCGCCTGCGGCGAGGTTGAGCTGACCAGCGACGACATCCGGCTGCGCGTGTGCAGCCACGGTGCGCTCTCGTACTACACCTTCCGGTGCCCGGAGTGCGCCGAAGAGGTGCGCAAGCCCGCGGACGACCACATCGTGTCCCTGCTCATGTCCGGTGGCGTCAACGCCGAGGTGTGGGACGTGCCGGCGGAGGCGCTCGAGCCGAAGCCAGGCGAGGCGCTGAGCTACGACGACCTGCTCGACTTCCTGCTGCAGCTGACGCGGGACGACCTTCTTGCGGCCCGGGCGACGGAGGCGGCACACCGCTGAGCCGCCCCCGGCCGGCCTGGACGTAGCCTGCTGTCGTGGTCTGGGTGGCGTTCTACGTCGGGATCGGCGTCGTGGGCATCGCGGTGCTCGGCGCGGTCGGCTTCCGGCTCTACCGCCAGGTCCGCCAGTTCACCCGCGACGTGAAGTCGGCGGGAGAGCGGATCTCGGCGCTCAGCGACCAGCTGTCGCGAGAGGCCGCGGCGCGCACGCCGCGGGCGTAGCCCCGCGGGGCGTAGGATCGAGGGGACTCCGTCCGGGGGCCCGCGAGAGGACCAGGTCATGGACATCGGTTGGCCAGAGATTGCGATCATCGCCGTTGTCGTGCTTGTGCTCTTCGGCTCGAAGAAACTGCCTGACGCGGCGCGGTCGCTCGGCAAGTCGATGCGCATCATGAAGACCGAGATCAAGGGTCTGCATGACGACGACGCACCGGCGGCGCCGGCTGAGCTGGCGTCGGCGACGCCGGCCAACGCCGAGCCGGCCAAGACTGAGCAGACGACCTCCACCAGCTAGTCCTTCGCTGCCCCCACGCCGGTGAGGATGCCGCGCCCGGCGCGGGCGGATCGCGATCGGTCGCCAGACGGCCGGATGACCCTCGGCGAGCATCTCGCCGAGTTGCGCCGCCGCGTCATCATCTCCCTCGTCGCCGTGGTCGTGACGACCGTCGTCGCTTACGTCTTCCACGGCCACATCCTCGACTTCGTCAAGCATCCGTACTGCCAGCTGCCGGCGCACTACCGCGCCATTTCCGGGCGATGCACCCTCGTCGCGTTCGGGGTGCTGGACCCGTTCACCCTCACGCTGAAGCTGTCGCTCTACGCCGGCGTGATCGCGGCGTCACCGGTCTGGCTGTTCCAGCTGTGGCGGTTCGTCACGCCGGGGCTGTACGCGCATGAGCGGCGGTATGCGACCGCGTTCGTCGGCTCCTCGGTCGCCCTGTTCGCCATGGGCGCGGCGTTCGCCTACCTGACGCTGCCGGAAGGGCTGCACTTCCTGCTCGGCTTCGCGCACGGCGGGATCTCATCGCTGCTGACCTTCGCGAACTATCTGTCCTTCGTCACGGCGATGGTCTTGGTGTTCGCGGTCTCCTTCGAGCTGCCCCTGCTCGTGATCATGCTCAATCTCGTGGGGGTCGTCTCGGCGACGAAGCTGCGCGGGTGGTGGCGCGCCGTCATCTTCGGGATCTTCATCTTCGCGGCGGTGGCGACCCCGAGCCAGGACCCGTTCACGATGAGCGCTCTCGCGTTCCCGATGTGTCTGCTCTACGGTGTCGCCGTGCTGGTCGCCACCGTCCACGATCGCCGGGTCGCCGCGCGGGGCCCGTTGTACGCCAACCTGGCTGACGACGAGCTATCACCGATCGACGACGAGCCCGCGACGCGATGACCGACGGCGGGGGCAGGCCATCGGTGGCGCTGATCGTCAACCCGACGGCAGGCAAGGGACGCGCCGCGAAGCAGGTAGCGGCGGTCGCCAGTCGGCTGCGACAGGCCGGGATCAACGTGTCCATCCTGGTCGGTACCGACGCCGCGGACGCGCTGGCGCTGGCGCGCAAGGCCTCCCTCGACGGCGTCGACGCGGTGGTCGCGCTCGGCGGTGACGGGATGGTTCATCTCGCCCTCAACGCCGTGGCGGGCACCGACACTGCCCTCGGCATCATCCCGGCGGGCACGGGCAACGATCTGGCCGCGACGTTGCGGCTGCCGACGAAAGACCCGGTGGCGGCCGCCGGGGTCGTCGCCTCCCGGCTGCTCGAGGGTGGGGCGTGGCCGATGGACGCGATCAAGGTCGGCGACAAGTGGTTCGGATGTGTGCTGGGTGCCGGGTTCGACTCCCGGGTCAACGACCGCGCCAACCGGATGACCTGGCCTCGGGGACGGATGCGCTACAACCTCGCCATCGTCGCCGAGCTCGGGGTGTTCGCCCCGCTGCCGTTCGAGATCACGATCGACGGTGAGCATCTCTCGACCGAGGCGATGCTCGTCGCGGTCGGCAACGCGAAGTCCTACGGGGCCGGCATGCACGTCACCCCGGACGCCGACGTCGCCGACGGGCTGCTCGACGTGATGGTGCTCGGACCGGTGAGCAAGCCGGAGTTCCTCAAGACGTTTCCGAAGGTCTTCAAAGGCACTCACGTCGGCCATCCGGCCGTCACGATGCGCCGGGCGAAGGTCGTCGAGGTCGCCTCGCCCGGCGTCACGGCGTACGCCGACGGTGAGTACCTGGCCGACCTGCCGATCCGCTGCGAGTGCGTGAAGGGCGCCGTCCAGGTACTGGCTTGAACCGGACGTAGGGTGAGGCGTGTCCAGCCCGGCGGAACGGTACGCCGCGGCTCGGCGTCGCGCAGCCACGCCGGTGCTGCAGGACTTCCTGCTCGGCTACCCGTTCGACCTCGACGCCTTCCAGCGGCGGGCCTGCGAAGCGCTCGAAGGCGGGCACGGCGTTCTCGTCGCGGCACCGACGGGGGCGGGCAAGACGGTGGTGGG
>DASZRO010000035.1 GCA_035550055.1 Mycobacteriales bacterium
TCGGCGCCGGCGTACATCACCGCCGCGTGCAACCGCGCCGGATAAGGAACCGGCCCGCTGAACGTCGCCAGCGTGCGCGGATACACGTATTGCCAACGACCCGACTCCACCAGCCAGCGGACCTTCTTGGCTGACATGCCCGCTGCCCTGCAGGCCGCGAGGTCGACGATCCCCTCGGTGTCGCGACCTAGATAGGCAAGACCGGCATCACGCAGCGGGTTGAGCACGCGCCCACGGTCGGCGGCGCGCAACGCCGCCCGTCCCGTCGAGCAGCCAAGTGTGGATGCATCCCGGGCCGAACGGTGGTTGTGAAGGGCGAACGCCCGGGGGACGACGGAAACCCTTCACGACCGAGTGGGAACCGAGGTCAGCCGCCGCGAGCCTCGACCATCGCGCCGCGGCTGACCTTGGTGGCCGCGCTTCGCGGGATGGCGTCGACGAACTCGACGGTCTTGGGCACCTTGTAGCCGGCGAGCTTGCCCTTCGCGTACGCGATGACATCGGCCTGCGTCGGTGGCGCGGCGTGGTCCCTCGCCTCGACGACCGCGTGCACCCGGCGGCCCCACTGCTCGTCCTTCAGCCCGATCACGACGACATCGGCGATCTCGGGGTGGTCGATGAGCGCGCTCTCGACTTCGGCGGGGAACACGTTGGCCCCACCCGTGACGATCATGTCGACGCGACGGTCGGCGAGGTAGAGGTAGCCGTCCTCGTCGACCCGGCCGATGTCCCCCGCCGTACCGAACCCGTCCTCGGTCATCGGCAGCAGCGCCGCGCCGCCCCGGTAGTCATAGGAGCCGGTCAGCGGCGAGCGCATATAGATGTCACCGAGCTCGCCGACCGGGACCGGGTTGCGGTTCTCGTCGAGGATGCGGATCTCGGTGTCCCGGAAGCCGCGCCCGACGCTTCCCTCGTGCGCCAGCCATTCGTCGCCGCGCAACGAGGTGAGGCCGAGCTGCTCGGTCATCCCGTACGCCATCACGACCTTCTCGGGCGCGAGCAGGTCGAACCAAGTGCGCAGCAGCGACGGCGGCATCATCGCCGCGCCCTGCAGGATCCACTCGACCGTCGACAGATCGCGGTCAGCTACGCCTTCGACGTCGGCGATGCGCTGCAGCATCGTCGGCGTCGCGGTGAACGTCGTCACCTTGTGCCGCTCGATCGCATCGAGGGCAACCCTCGCGTCGAACTTCTCGAGGATCACCAACCGGTCGCCACCGAGCAGGAAGTTGAGCGTCGCGAAACCGTTCGTGTGGTACATCGGCGCCATCACGAGGATGACCTGCGGGCGGGTGCAGCCCTGCCAGTTGGAGATGAACGGGTCCGACAGGCTCGGCAGCCATTCCGCCGGGCGGGTGCTCATGATCACCTTCGGCGTACCCGTCGCGCCGCTGCTACAGATGCCGTTGATCTGCGGCGCGACGACCTCCGGCATCGGGCTTTCGTCTGCCGCCGCGACCTCGGCGCGCATCGCGTCCAGGTTGTCGCTGGACACCGTGACGGCCGCATCGATGACCGCGAGGACGCGGTCGCGCTCCCAGTCGGGCAGGTCCCAGCGCACCGGGATCGGGACGGCACCGGCCTTCCAGCAACCGAGCAGCGCGCAAGTGAGGTCGACCGAGTTCTGTACGGCGACGGCGATCCGGTCACCCACGCCGGCGCCGTGCGCCTGAAGCACTCGCCCCCACCGGTTGGCGCCACGATCCAGCTGGGACCAGGTGAGAAAGGTGTCGGCGCCGTCGAGGGAGACCAGGACCGCGCCGATGCCGTCGGGATCAGCTTCGGCCAGCTGCTGCAACTTGGTGCCGAAAGGGATCGGTGTCATCTCCGGGGCGGTCATGACTGCTGCTTCGCCTTCGCTGCGGGAGGGAGCAGCGGCGGCGGCGCCAGCGGTCCCTCGGGGTTGGCGTACATGAAGATCTCCGGTACGACGACGCGCGGGTGGAGGCTGTCGAGGAACAGCACCGCGTCGACGACGTCGCTCGACTGCAGCGCCACCATCTCGAAGGTGACCTCCTCGAGGATGTCGGTCTCGACCGGCGCCGGGATCACCACGTTGACGTTGATCCCGTCGCGGCTCACCTCACGGCGCAGCGCCGACGCGAACGCGTCCAGCCCTGCCTTGGACGCCGAGTACGCCGTACGGCCCTTCATCGGCTCCTTGCTCGCCGACGAGCCGATGTAGACCAGCCGACCACCGACCGGCATCTTCGCCAGCACCGCCTGCGTCGTCACGAACGCCGATCGCAAGTTGGCGCTCAGCACCTGGTCGAGGTCGTCGAGGGAGAGCTTGCGAAGGAACGTGCCTTTGAGGATGCCCGCGGAGTGCACGAGCAGATGCACCTCGTCGACCGCGTCCGCCACCGCGGACATCTGCTGCTCGTTCGCGCCGTCGGCTACGACGTAGCGGGCGCCGATCTTCTCGGCGGCGGCGCGCAGCCGGTCCTCGTTGCGGGCCGTGATGACGACGTCGTACCCGCGTCCGACCAGCCCTTCGGCGATCGCAAAGCCGATGCCGCCGCTGCCGCCGGTCACGATGGCGGTGCGCTTCTGCTCAGTCACCCTCGACACTCTCCAGCAGCTCGACCAAACCGGTACGCACGACCTTGCCCATAGCGTTGCGGGGCAGCGCGTCGACCACCGCGATCCGCTCCGGGATCTTGTAGTCCGCCAGCTGCCGCCGGCACGCCGCCAGCAACGCATCGACATCGACCTCGCCAGCGGTCTCGACGAGCGCGGCGACGCGTTCGCCCATCCGCTCGTCCGGCACGCCGAACACGGCGGCGCCGGCGACAGCCTCCTCGGCGACCAGCACGCGCTCGACCTCTGCCGGGTACACGTTCGCCCCGCCGCGCACGATCAGCACCTTCAACCGGTCGAGGACGGTCAGCCAGCCTTCGGAGTCGACGACGCCGTAGTCACCGGTCGGGACCGGCACCGTCGGCTGGTCGACCACCTCACCCTCGCGCCACACGCCGAGGTAGGGCGTCCAGCGACCCGTCCACTCACTCTCCGAACGCGGGGACAGGCACAGCTCGCCCTCCGCGTCTCGCGGCAGCAGCGTGCCGTCGTCACGACGCGCCTGTACCCACAGGTGTGGCAGCACCCGGCCACTGGCGCCCGGCCGCCGCTCCCCGCCGACCGGGTCGATCGACACGACGGTCGGGGCCTCGGTCAGGCCGTACGTCGCGCGGATCGGCAACCCGTAGAGCTCGGCGAACCGCGCCCGCAGCTGGTCGGGGCAGTCGCCGCCGCCGCTCCACACCTCACGCAGCGACGCGAGCCGCGCCGGGTCGACCTGCTTGCGGGTGACGAGGTCGTGCAGCTGAGCAGGCACACCGTTCCAATGCGTGACCTGCTCACGCTCGATCCATTCGGTGATGCCCTCGGCGTCGCGGCGGTCCATCACGACACAACAACCCTGCGCCTGCGCGGTCAGCAGCGTGGTCAGCACCATGAGGTTGAGGATCGTGAGTGGAAGGCAGTCGCCCTTGCGCAACGACGGACCCCACCCGCGGCTCGCGACGAGCACCTCCCCGGGCAGCAACAGGTTGTGCTGCGAATGCACGATTCCCTTCGGTACGCCGGTCGTGCCACTCGTGTAGGCGATGCCGGCGGGGGCATGCGGGTCGATCGTCACCGTCGGCGGCTGTCCCGCCGAGTCGGTCGCGGCACGCAGCTCCTCGGCCGTCACGCCGCGGCCACCGACCGACCGCAGCGCGTCGGCGCAGTCCGCGACCGCGGCGTCGCCCGCCAGCAGCAGCGTCGGGGCGCAGTCACGGAGCAGGTGCTGCTTCTCGGGCACGGCCAGCGCCTCACCGACGCCGACCCAGATCGCGCCCAGCCGCATCGCGCCGTGGAAGGCGAGTACGACGTCGATGTCGTTCGGCAGGCTCGCCGCGAGCCGATCGCCAGGACGCAGACCCAGCTCCCACAACGCCGCAGCGGCGCGATCGGCTGCCGCGTCGAGCTCGGCGTACGTCAGTCGGGCCGAGCGCGCGATGACCGCCGTCGCGTCCGGCCGGTCCCGCAGCGCGGCGTCCAAGACGCCGGGGATCCCCGTCCTCATGAAGAGAACAGCGTCTCGAACTCGCCGTTGCGGACCGCCGGCACGAGCCGCAGCGCCAGGGACTCGCCGGAGAACGGCTCCCGGAGCAACGGCTGGAGGTGCCGGTCGATCACCGACACGTCGTGCTCGTCACAGAACCCGATCGCGCCGAGCAGCTGGTGGCAGGTACGCATCACCGACCGCGCGGTGTCCACGGCATGCAACCGCAACGCCACCGCGTCAGCCCGGCGCTTCGACGGTTCAGCGGCGGCGAGCCGCCACGCGGTGTAGCGGGCGAGCTCGTCGAGCCCGACGAGCGCAACGTTTGCGTCGGCGATGCCGAACCGCACTACCTGGAACTGCGCGAGCGCCTGGTTGAACTGCTTGCGCGCCTTGACGTGCTCGACCACCTGAGCGAACGCGGCCTGCAGGCCACCGAGGATCCGCCACGCACCGAGGACGAGATGCCGGGCGACGTCGTCGCCGGCGACGGGGTCGACCGGCTCGCCGAGGCCGGCCGGCACGAGGAACGGGCCGAGTTTCGCCCGCGCCGGTAGACCGCCGATCGTCAGGAGGTGAGCGGCTCCGTCGAGATCGGACCCGATCCACTCGCCGGGCAGGTCGCCGTGATCGACCCGTGGAGCAGCCGGTGAGATCAACGCGAGGCGCCGCCCGTCGACCTGCAACAGCGTCTCGACGACCGGAAGCGGCAGGCACAGCGCACCGGCCGCACGGCACAGCTCGGCGGCAGCGAGGAACTGGTCGAGGTCGTCGCGCACGTCGAGCTCGAACGCCCCGAGCTCGTCGAGTGCCTTGACGGCATCGTCGCGCAGCCCGCGCTCCGTTTCGGCGCGCAGCCCGAACTCGACCCCACCGAGTCGTTCCAGCCGGCCGCGCACCGCCTCGCCGTACGCAACGGCGTCCTCCGGCAGCGCGGTGTTCACCGCGACGACCCGAGAACCGACCGGGCGACCAGCATCCGCTGCACCTCGATCGTGCCGGAGGCGACGGTGGCGGCCTGCGCGTAGCGCCAGTGGTCGTCGATCGAGCCGTGCAGGATGGCGTCGGGACCGGCGTCGAGCGCACCGGCTCCCACCGCGTCGACGAGCACCTCGGCGACGGTCTGGTCGCACATCGTCGTGACGATGCGAGCGGTCGACGCGGCCGAGGGGTCGATCCCGGCGCCGTCACCGACCGCGCGGTAGGCGAGCAGCCGGGCGACGCGCAGGTCGACCAGAGCGCGTACCCATCGCGCGTGCAGGGCCGGCGCCAGCGACTCCCACGCGCCGGCGTCGACGTCGAGCACCTCGAGCAGGCGCTGCATGAGCGATTCGCACCGGGCGTACCGCGCGATGCCGACCCGCTCGTAGGCGAGCGCGTCGCGCATCACCTTCCACCCGGCGCCGACCTCGCCGAGCACATCTTCCGGACCGACTCGCAGCCCGTCGATGAACACCTCGTTGAGGTGGTGCGGCCCGAGCATGGACGGGATTGGGCGTACCTCGATGCCGTCCCGATCCATCGGGACGAGGAACAGCGTGATGCGTTGCTCGCTCGGCGCCTCAGGGTCGGTGCAGGTGGCGAGCACGCACCACTGCGCCATGAGCGCGTACGACGTCCAGACCTTCTGGCCGGTGACGACCCAGCGGTCGCCGTCCTTGACTGCACGAGTGCGGAGCGACGCGAGGTCGCTGCCGGCTTCGGGCTCGGAGAACCCCTGGCACCAGATCACCTCACCGGCCGCGATCGGCGGCAGATGCTTGTCGCGCTGGGCCTGGGTGCCGTGACGCATCAACGCAGGGCCGACCCAGTTGACGCCCATGTACTGCGGGCCGCGCGGCTCGTGGTGAGCCCACATCTCCTCGCGGACGATGGTCTGGTCCCACGCCGAGCCGCCACCGCCGCCGTACTCCTCCGGCCAGGCCAAGCAGAGCAGACCTTGCTCGGCGAGGATGCGGCAGAACTCGTTGCACAACTCGAGGTCGGCCGGGTCGTCGGTGCACGCCCCTTGGAAGGTCTCGGGGATGTGAGTGTGGATCAGCTGACGCAGCCGCGAGCGAAGCGCAGCGGCGTCCGCACCAAGGTCATAGTCCACGACGCAAGAGCATATGAACCCCCGCCGAGCCCAACGTTCTTGGTCTCTCAAGGGGGGTTGAAAGACCAACAACGTTGGGCTCGGCGGGAGGTAGGGTTCGGCGCCGAGGCGCTCGCCGTTGGAGGATTGGCAACATGACTCAGGTAAGTGATCGCGCGACGTTCCACGACATGGCACAGAGCACGCAGCAGGACTGGCAGATCATCGCCACGCACCAGGCCAACTACATGGTCGATCTTCCGAGCCGGGTGCTGGACCACCTGCGTCTGCTCGACGGCGACTTCTGCGGGTTCGCGGTGGACCGACTGACGCACTCGCTGCAGACGGCGGCTCGCGCCGAGCGGGCCGGCCGCGACGACCGCTACGTCCTGGCCGCGCTGCTGCACGACATCGGTGACACCCTCGGTTCGTTCAACCACGCCGACATCGCAGCCGCAATCGTGAAGCCGTTCGTGAGCCCCGAGATCCACTGGATGGTCGAGCACCACGCCGAGTTCCAGGGCTACTACTTCTTCCACCACCTCGGCCTGGACCGGGACATCCGCGAGAAGTACCGCGGCCAGCCGGAGTTCGACCTGACCGCGGAGTTCTGCGCCGAGTACGACTCGCCCGCCTTCGAGCCGGCGTACGACACCCCGCCGCTCGAGCACTACGAACCGCTGGTCCGCTCGCTGATGAGCAGCCCCATCCGATCCATCTACATGCGTGACGGGGACTAGCCCCACTCCGTGTCGATCCGGCCACCCGCCGAAGACCGGTTCGAGTGCTCAGCCGAAGGAGACGGCCTGGTCGAGCAGCTCGACCATCACCCCGTCGGGGTCGACGACCATGGCGGAGAGCTTGCCGGCCGGCGTCGGCATGATGCGAGGCGTCCCGCCGAGGCCGAGGTCGGCGAGCCTGGCCAGGGTCTGCTCGACCGGCCTGATGAAGGACACCAATGTCAGGCCTCGCTGCGGATAGCCCGTCCTCGGCCCGTCGACGCCGTCACCCGGAAAGAGCTGCATGAGCTCCAGCCGTGCCGATCCCGGAGTGGCCCGATCAGCGAGGAAGCAGGTCCGCACCGAGTCGGTGCGCACCCCGAGCAGGTCGTACATGTCGCCGCGAAGCGTGACGTCGAAGACGACCTCGAGGCCGATGCCGTCGACGTAGAACCGCAGCGAGGCGTCGAAGTCGGCCGGGCACAGCCCGACGTGGTCCATCACCGTCAGAGGTCGATCAGGATGTCGCCCTCGGGCGTCGCTTGCGCGCGCTCGCCCGGCCCGACGATGACGGTAGTGAACGGGCCGGTGATCGCGGCCGGCCCGGTGAGGGTGACGCCCGGGCGCATCGACGCCATGTCGTACACCGCCACCTCGTCGTGCCAGGAGTCGCCGATGTACATCCGCCGCGAGCTCGCCGGCTCGATCGACGTCGCGCGTTCCAGCACCAGGTCGATCGGCTGCGCGACCTCACCGACGGCGACGAGCCGTACGCCGCGAAGGATCGGGTCCTGCGCGCGCGCCTCGATCAACCGTGCCTCGGCGTTGCGGCGGTGGAACTCGTTGACGGCGGCGTCGACGTCGGCGGGGTGCTCGACCGGGATCGAGACGTCGAAGGTCTGGCCCGGATAGACCAGCAGCAGCGACCACTCGAGCTTGATCCGCTCGTCGGGGACGTTGGCGACCTTCAGCTCGGCACGCGCGTTGGCCTCGAGCTCGGAGGCCAGGGCGCCCAGATGCGTCAGGTCGACCTTCGCGATCGGCGAGATGTAGCCGCGGGAGTCGTCGATCACGTGGTTCGCCGACAGCAGGCCGAGCGCGGAGAACCCTGCCGCGGCGGCCGGTACGACGCAGCGGCGCATCCCCAGCGCGCGCGCCTGCACCGTCGCGTGCACGCCGCCCATCCCGCCGAACGCGACCAGGTTCAGCTTGCGCGGGTCGGCGCCGGCGAGGGAGAGCACCCGGCGTACCGCGTCGGTCATGTTGGCGTCGACGATCCGTACGGCGGCGGCCGCCACGTCCTCGACCGACATCCCGACGCGCTCGCCGACCTTGGCGAGCGCATTCCGCGCGGCGTCGACGTCGAGGGTCATCCGGCCGTTCGCGAAGCCGTCCGGCGCCAACCGGCCGAGCACCAGATCGGCGTCGGTGACCGTCGGCTCGGTCCCGCCCCGGCCGTAACACACCGGACCGGGCTGGCTCTGCGCCGACTGCGGGCCGACGTGCAGGACGCCGCCCTCTTCCCAGACGATCGAACCGCCGCCGGCGCCCACCGACGGGATGTCGATCATCGGGATGCCGATGCAGTAGCGATGGAACCAGTTCCAATCCATCTTGATCTCGGGCCGGCCGTCGCGGATCAGGCAGACGTCGTAGCTCGTCCCACCCATGTCGACGCTGACGACGTCACCGAGCTCGGCCTTGCCGGCGACCTTGGCCGACGCGGTAACACCGCCGGTCGGTCCGGAGCCGATCGTCGCCACCGCTCGGCGCGCTGCCGCATCGGCCGTCGCCACCCCGCCCGACGAGGTCGCGACGAGGAGCTCGTGGGCGTACCCCGCCGCGGCGAGCCGAGAGGTCAGGCGGCCGAGATAGCGCGCGATCGGCGGGCCGACGTATGCGTTGACGAGCGTGGTCGAGGTCCGCTCGAACTCCGGCGGCTTCGGCAGCACCTCGTGGGACAGCGACACCATCTCCACGTCGGGGTACTCGTCGAGCACGATCTCGCGCGCCCGCAGCTCGTGCGCGTGGTTGAGGTAGGAGTGCAGGAAGCTGATCGCGATCGAGGTGATACCGAACGCGCGCAGCCGTGCCGTTGCTTTGCGCACGCCCTCCTCGTCGAGCGGCGTCTCGACCTCGCCCTCGGCGGTCATCCGTTCGTCGACCTCGAGCCGCACCCGACGTCGGGCGATCGGGTACGGCGCCGGCAGCGACGGGTCCCAGATGTCCTCCTTGTAGCAACGGCGGAACTCGATCTCGTCGCGGAAGCCCCTCGTGACGATCAGCCCGGTCGGCGCGCCGGTCATCTGGATCATCGTGTTGTCGCCGGTGGTCGTGCCGTGCACGATCGTGTCGGTCCGGCCGAGCAGCTCGTGGAGGCTGAGCCCTTCCGCCGCGGCGGCCTGGGTCAGCGCGTTGACGACGCCGTCGCTCTGGTCGGCGGGGGTGGTCGGCGACTTCTCGAGCAGCAGGCTGCCGTCGGGCCGCATCACGACGCAGTCGGTGAAGGTGCCGCCGACGTCGACACCGATTCGATAACCCGCCACGGAGCTAGCCCTTCGCCGCGCGCGCGGCGCGTTCCTTCTGGGTGGCGTCCTCGTCGAGCGCGAGCGTCATGTCCTCGAGCGATCCGGTGATGACGACGCCGTAGTCGCGCTTCGCCGCCTCGATCGAGACGTACTCGTCCCACACGTCGTCGAGCACCGCCTGCGGGTCGCGCAGGAGCGGGTCGCCCCAGCCCCCACCGCCGCCGAACTTGTAGTCCAGCCGGTCGCCGGTGTCGAGCAGTACGCCGGACACCGCGGTCTCGACCTTCGTCTCCCCGACGTAGCAGATGTCGGGAGACCCGTCATGGCCGCCGGCGATGCCCGGGTGGGTGTGACGCTGGTTGACGACGTACTGGTTGATCTGGGTCGGAGTACGCACCTCTTTGATGAAGTGGCTGCCGCAGCCGCCCCGCCACTGACCGGGGCCTCCCGAGTCGGTGATGAAGTTGCGGCCGCGCAGGATGTGCGGGAACAGCTGCTCGTTGATCTCCGCGCTCGCCTTGATGAGGTTGCCCATCGAGGCCGCGAGCGCGCCCCAGCCGTCGGTGCCCTTGACCGCGCTCACCCAGCCGGCACTGACCTCGCCGCCGTGGTCGAAGAACGGGCGTCCCGTGCGCGGGTCCACGTCGCCCCACATCTGGCGCGGGCTGCCGAACTTGTAGCTCTGCGGGCAGCACCGGTCCGGGAGGATCTTGCTCATCGCGATGGCGATCGCGTCGCCGACCTCCACCCCTGGGTGATGGGTCCCGCTCGAGACCGGCTTGCCCTCCGTCGGGTTGAGACAGCACCCCTCCGGCACCCGCAGGTCGATGCAGTTGAAGAAGCCCTCGTTCTTGGGGATCGTCGGGTCGACCAGGCTCGCCAGCTGCGCGATGACGTTGCCGCGGGTGTTGCCGAACGTCGACCACGCCTGGATGTGGGGCCGGGTGTCGGAGCCCTCGAAGTCGATGATCAGCCGATCACCGGTCACCGTGATCTCGCAGTGCACGTGGATGTCGGTGTTGCCGGCCGGATCGTGGTCGCAGTAGACGTCCGCGGTGTAGGTGCCGTCGGGCCAGCTTGCGATCTCCTCGGAGAACCGACGCGTCGCGTCGGCGATCGTCCAGTCGACGGTCCCCTGCAGCGCGGCCGCGCCGTACTCCTCGATGATCTCGGTCAGCCGCCGGGCGCCGAGCTGCGCGGCGCCGACCTGCGAACGCAGGTCGCCGATGAAGCCGGGCAGCCGACTGTTCGACCGCATCATCAGTACGACGTCTCGCCGCTCCACGCCGCGCTCGACGAGCTTGAGCACCGGGTAGCGGACGCCCTCGCTCCAGATGTCCTTGGCGAACACGTTGTAACCGCCGGCCATCGCGCCGCCGGTGTCGCCGTGGTGGCACTGGATGGAGGCGAACAGCATCAGGTTGCCGTCCGGGTCGAACACCGGCGCGAAGACGTTGACGTCGGGCAGGTGGCCGCCGCCGTGGTAGGGGTCGTTGGCGATCAGCACGTCGCCCGGGTAGAGCTCGCCGTCGAAGAACTCGCTGGCGAAACGGACCGGCAGCGTCGAGGAGAGCATGAACTGCGGGATGCCGACCGACAGCGCCGCGAGCCGGCCGTGGGCGTCGAGGATGGTCGCGTTGCGCTCGTTGGACTGGTTGAGGATGGGCGTCGTCGCGGTGCGCGACACGTACGTCGCCATCTCGAAGCAGATGGTCTCCATCGCCGAGCGGATCACCGTCGCGGTGACCGCGTCGACCCCTGGGCTGGCCTCGATCGTCACGGCGGAGCCTCCGTAAGAGAATCTGGACGGCGCTGGAGGAGAACGCTGCTCTCCTACGTGTGGAAGTCTGTCACAGCGGAGCGAATGGCACATCCGCTCTCGCACGTCGGCCGAATGGAAGATTGCTATGGCTAGAGGGGGGCGGATGGCACATCCGCTCTACGAGGGTCCGCCGTTCGATCCCGACGCGTTCATCGCCTCCGGCCGGCCGCTCACGATGGGCGGCTTCCTGCTCGAGATCGCCCGCCGGTACGCCGCCAACGAGGCGCTGGTCTTCGACGACCCGCTGCGAGGCGGCGAGACGATCCGCTGGACGTACGCCGACCTCGAGCGACAGGCACGCGACGTCGCTCGCGCCCTCATCGCGCGCGGGGTCAACCCGGGCGAGCGCGTCGCGACACTGATGGCCAACCGGCCCGAGGCGGTCGCGGCCTACTTCGGGGCGGCCCTCGCCGGCGCGGTGATCGTGCCGCTGTCGACGTTCGCGACGAAGCTCGAGCTGGCCACGTTGCTGGAGGCCGCCGCGCCCAGCGCGCTGCTGCTGCAGACGTCGATGGGCAACCGCAGCTTCGCCGCTGACATCGCCTCGCTACAGGACGACGACGCCGCGGTGCCGGCACTGGTCGTCGCCCTCGGGCCGGAGGAGGACCGGCACGGCATCGAGGGCTGGGAGTCGTTCCTCGGCGACGCCGACGAGACCGACGACGGCGTGATCGGCGCAATGGTCGCGGTCACCGATCCCGGCGACACCGGACTGATCATGTTCAGCTCCGGTACGACGTCGACGCCGAAAGGCGTCGTGCACCACCACCAGGCGCCGACCCTTCAGTTCTGGATCCAGGCCGAGCTGTTCGGTCGCCACGAGCAGACCCGGATGTGGACTGCGCTGCCCATCTTCTGGACCGCCGGGATGAACACCGCAATGGGTGCGACGTTGGCCGCCGGCGGCACCTGGGTGATGCAGGAAGGGTTCGACGCCGGCATCGCGCTGGCACTGATGCAACGAGAGCGGGTGACCGAGGCCTACACCCTGCCGCACCAGGCGCGCAGCCTCGCCGAACACGGCGACTGGGCGAGCACCAACCTGTCCAGCCTGCGCAGCGTGTTCGGCAAGGCGGTGTTCGCGAAGCACCCGAGCGTGACCAACCCCGACCCGGACTGGCAGATGCCGGTCGGCTGGGGCATGTCGGAGACCTGCGCGTTCATCTGCGCCTACCCGTCGAGCAGCTCGCGCGAGCTGATGCGCTCGAGCCTCGGCGTACTGCTGCCGGGCAACCAGCTGCGCGTGGTCGACCCGGAGACCAACGAGCCGGTGCCCGCCGGCGAGGAGGGCGAGCTGCTCATCAAGGGCCCGACCCTGATGCAGCACTACCTCGGCAAGACCCCGCAGCAGTGCTTCGACGCCGACGGCTGGTTCCACACCGGCGACGTCGGCCACGTCGGCGAGGACGGCGGCGTCCACTGGAGCGGGCGGCGCGACGAGGTCATCAAGACCGCCGGGACGCTGGTGTCCCCCGCCGAGATCGAGGTGGCGCTGCGGGCGTACCCGCCCGTCAAGCTGGCCCGGGTGCTCGGTGTGCCCGACGAACGGCTGGGCCAGCTCGCGGTGCTGTGCGTCGAGCTGCGCGACGGGGCCACCGAGACGGCAGCGGACGTGCAAGGCTTCCTGCGCGAGCGGATCGCGGCGTACAAGGTGCCCAAGCGGGTGGAGTTCTTCGGCGCGGGCGAGATCCCGCTGACCGCAAGCAAGACCAAGGTTCGAGACGACGAGCTGCGCGCGCTGCTCGAAGCAAGGGAGAAGGCATGACCGATACGGACTCCACTGATGCAGGCGAGGGGTTGGACGTCTCCGACCTCGCCCGGCACATGGGCGTGCCGATCATGCCCGGCGAGCTCAAGGACCCGATCGCCCTGAACGACATCAGGCGCTGGGTGCAGGCGATGCACTACCCGAACCCGCTGCACTACGACGAGAAGTACGCCGCGGAGAGCCGGTTCGGGCGGATCGTCGCGCCCCAGTCCTTCACCGTGGCGACCGACACCAGCCACGGCTGCGCACCGGCGCAGGTCGGCCGGATCCCCGACTCGCACCTGGTCTTCGGCGGCGACGAATGGTGGTTCTTCGAGGCTCGCCTCGAGCCCGGCGACAAGGTGCTCTGCCACCGGATGCCCTATGACTACAAGGTGTCGGAGACCTCCTTCGCCGGCCCGACCTGCTTCCAGCGCGGCGACACCCTCTACATCACCGACAAGGGGGGCCGCGTCGCGCTGCAGCGCTCGACCGCGATCCGCTACAAGGTCCGTAAGGCGAAGGAGAAGGACCTCTACAACGCCGACTCCGAAGCCGGCGACGCCGAACCGGAGTGGACCGAGGAGAAGATCGCGGAGCTCGACGTCATCAAGGGCGAGTTCATCGACGCGGTGCAGGCACTCGGGCACGACAAGCGGCTGCTCGGCTCGGTGAAGGAAGGCGACACGTTGCCGCGCAACGTCCTCGGCCCGCACACCCTCGCCAGCTTCACCACCGAGTGGCGCGCCTACCCGATGACCACGTGGGGCGCGATGGCGAAAGGCCCGACGTCGGTCAAGGGCATCGACCTCGGCTACACGAAGGAGTTCGCCGGCAACGAAGGCGACCGCAACCTCGAACGCCGCGACCCCGAGCGCACCGACGGTGCGTACTACGGGCCGTCACGCGGTCACCTGCAGCCGCAGTGGGCGAAGAAGATCGGGATGGCACGCGGCTACGGGTACGGCGCGTCGATGGGCGCGTGGGTGCTCGACTACGTCGCGGCCTGGGCCGGCGAATGGGGTCACATCACCCACGCCGACGTGAAGTACCGCTCCCCCGCGCTGACCGGCGACGCCAGCTTCATCACCGGCACGGTCACCGGCGTACGCGAGGAGCGCCGTCGGGTGCATGTCGCCGACGTCGACGTACGCATCGTCAACCAGGACGACCAGGTCCAGGCAAAGGGCTCGGTCTCGGTCCAGCTCCCGCTCGAATAGAAGGAAGAACAGTGCCCATTCACTACGAGGTCGGTGCGCGCGACGGCGCCGAGCGCGTCGCACTCATCACGATCGACCGGCCCGAGGCGAAGAACGCCTGCGACCTCGAACACTTCCACGCGCTGGCTCAGGCGTGGAAGCGCTTCGGCGAGGACGACGCGGCGTGGGTCGCGATCATCACCGGCGTCGGCCGCAACTTCATGTCGGGGGCGGACCTCAAGACCTACATCCCCGAGGTCACCAAGCTTGCCAAGCGGATCCAGGCGGGCGAGACCGACAAGATCGGCGACTACTCGCTGTCCGACGGCACCGACGCGGTGCTGCGCGGCAGCAAGATCTACAAGCCGATCATCGCCGCCATCAACGGCCCGTGCGTCGCGGGCGGCATGGAGATGCTGCTGGGCACCGACATCCGCATCGCGACGGACAACGCGAGCTTCGGCGTGCTCGAACCGGCACGCGGCCTGTTCGCGGGTGGCGGCTCGACGGTGCGGCTGCCCCGCCAGCTGCCGTTCGCACTCGCGCAGGAGTTCCTGCTGTGCGCCGACCGCATCGACGCGAGGCGCGCGCATGAGATGGGGCTGATCAACGAGGTGGTCGCGGAGGACGACCTGCTCGACGCGGCGTTCCGCATGGCGGCGCGCATCACCAAGAACGCCCCGCTCGCGGTCCAGGCGACCAAGCGCAGCGTGATCGAAGGACTGAAGACGGACATGCGCGCGGCGTACAAGCTGGAGTCGGCCATCTCGCAAGAGGTCTTCGCCACCGAGGACGCCAAGGAGGGGCCACAGGCGTTCGCGGAGAAGCGCGAACCGAACTGGCAGGGTCGGTAGTGAAGGAGTCACTGAGCAGGTGAGCGGCGAGTTCCACCCCTCGGTCCACGCGGCCAACGCGCCGGACCGCCTCGCGGTCGTGATGCCGTCGACCGGCGAGAGCCGGACGTACGCCGAGATGGAGGCGAACTCCAACCGGATCGCCGCAATGCTGCGCTCGCGCGGGCTGGAGCACGGCGACGTGGTCGCGGTCGTCATGCCCAACGACGTGGCGTGGTTCGAGATCGTGTGGGGCGTCCAGCGCTGCGGGCTCTACCTGGTGCCGGTCAACTGGCACCTGACGCCGAAAGAGGCGGCCTACATCGTCGCCGACTGCGAGGCGAAGGCGCTGATCGCCTCTGCCGCCCTCGCCGACACCGTCGCCGCCTTGGGCGAGGCCGCCGACAACGTCTCGCTGCGCTTCTCGATCGGCGGCTCACTCCCGGGTTTCGAGTCACTCGAGGACGCGACTGCCGGGCAGCCGGAGGTCGCCTCGGCCGACGACGTCGAGGGCAGCTGGATGTTCTACTCCTCGGGGACGACCGGCGTACCGAAGGGGATCAAGCCGGCGTTGCCGACGATCGAGCTCGGGGCGATGAACCCGCTCGTCGGGCTGATCAGCGGGCTCTACGGGTTCACCCCGGAGTCGGTCTACCTCTCCCCCGCGCCGCTCTACCACGCGGCGCCGGCCGGTTGGACCACGACAGTCCACCGCATCGGCGGCACCGTCGTCGTGATGGATCGGTTCGATCCGCTGGACTGGATGCAACTGGTCGCCGACCACAAGGTCACCCACACCCAGATGGTCCCGACCTACCTCGTCCGGCTGCTCAAGCTGGCCGAGACGACCCGCGCCCGCTACGACCTGTCGAGCCTGCAGGTCGTGGTCCACGCCGCGGCGCCGTGTCCGCCGGAGGTCAAGCGCGCCGCGATCGACTGGCTCGGACCGATCGTCTACGAGTACTACGCGGCGAGTGAAGGCACCGGCTTCTGCGCGATCGGCCCGCAGGAGTGGCTCGATCATCCCGGCTCGGTCGGCAAGTCGCTGCTCGGCGCGGTGCACATCCTCGACGAGGACGGCAACGAGCTGCCGGTCGGCGAAGAGGGCGAGATCTGGTTCGAGGCGATCCACCGTTTCGCCTACCACGGTGATCCGGAGAAGACCGCGCGCGCGTTCAACGACAAGGGATGGAACTCGATCGGCGACATCGGGCGGCTCGACGAGGAGGGCTACCTGTATCTCACCGACCGGGTGTCGAACATGATCATCTCGGGCGGGGTCAACATCTATCCGCGGGAAGCCGAGGACGTGCTGATCCTGCACTACGCGGTGGAGGACGTCGCGGTGATCGGTACGCCGGATGAGGTGATGGGCGAGCAGGTCACCGCATTCGTCCAGCTCCGCGAGGGCGAGCCCGCTTCGCCGCAGCTCGCCGAGGAGCTCGTCGAGTTCTGCCGCGAGCGGCTGTCCCACTTCAAGTGCCCGCGTGAGGTCCGCTTCGTCGACTCGCTGCCACGCCTCCCGAACGGCAAGCTCCTCAAGCGCCTGCTGACGTCCTCGAAGTAGCACGACAAGTTCTCGGAAGGGCCGGAGATGATGCTGCCGTGACCGATGCTTTGAGTGACTTCACGCGCGAGCCCTTCACGGCCGACGGCAAGACCAAGGACATCTACCGCAAGGGCGACGGCCCGGCGGTGATCGTCATCTCCGAGATCCCGGGCATCACGCCGAAGGTCGCCGACTTCGCCCGCATGGTCGTCGACCGCGGCTGTACGGCGGTGATGCCGCACCTGTTCGGCGAGCCCGGCAAGGACATCTCGATGGGGTACACGCTGAACACGCTGGCCAAGCTGTGCATCTCCAGCGAGTTCACCAAGATGGCGACGAAGCAGTCGGGCAAGGTCACGACGTGGCTGCGGGCGCTCGCCCGCTCGGAGCACGAGCGCTGCGGCGGGCCCGGGGTAGGCGTGGTGGGCATGTGCTTCACCGGCGGCTTCGCGCTCGGGATGATGGTCGACGCACCGGTCGTCGCGCCGGTGTTGAGCCAGCCGTCGGTGCCGTTCCCGTTCGGGTCACGCCGCAAGGCCGACCTCGGGATCTCTGACGCGGAGCTGGCCGTGGTCAAGCAGAAGGTCGCGCAGGGCGGTTGCGTCATGGGGCTTCGCTTCACCGGCGACCCGATGGCGCCGGCGGACCGGTTCGCGACATTGCGTCGCGAGCTCGGTGACGGCTTCATCGGGGTCGAGCTCGACTCTTCGGAGTCGAACCCGCACGGGCACCCGAAGGGCGCACACTCGGTCCTCACCGAGCACCTGGTCGACCAGCCTGGTACTCCGACCCGAGAGGCGCTCGACCAGGTGCTCGACTTCTTCACCGACCGTCTCGGCGTAACCGCAGTCCGATGAGCGACGTCGTCGCCGCCGTACAGCGGGACGGCTACGCGATCATCGAGAACGCGTTCCCGACTGATCTCGCCGACGAGCTGCGCGAAGACCTCGATCGTCTCGAGCACGAGCTCGGTGTCGTTGCGTCGGACAACGACTTCGAAGGATTGAAGACGCTACGGATCTACAACCTGTTGGCGCGCGGCGCGCTGTATCGACAGATCCCGACGTGGTCCACCGTGCTGCCGATCGTCGAAGGCGTCCTCGACGCCGGTTGCCTGATCTCCTCGCTGTCCTCGATCGTCATCTGCCCCGGGGAGACGGCGCAGCCGATCCACAGCGACGACATCCTGATCCCGCTGCCGAAGCCGCACCCGCCGCTGGTCTGCAACACGATGTGGGCCATCACAGACTTCACGGAGCAGAACGGCGCCACCCGCCTCGTACCGGGATCGCATCTCGAACCGAGCCCGACGTACGGCGGCGACTACCCCACGATCCCGGCCGAGATGGCGAAGGGCAGCGTGCTCGTGTGGGACGGCGCACTCTGGCACAACGGTGGCGCGAACCGCAGCGGCGAGCGGCGCTACGGCATCGCGATGAACTACTGCGCCGGCTACATCCGCCAGCAGGAGAACCAGCAGCTCGGGCTGCCCGCCGACCTCGTCCGCACGTTCTCGCCGCGCCTCCAGGAGCTGGTGGGATACGGCGTCTACAGCGGCCTCATCGGTCACATCGACAAGCAACGCCCAGCCGACCTGCTCGCCGGCGACCGGCTACCCGACGCGATGGTCTGGGACGCGACCAGCAAGCGCTGAGCCGGTCACGCCATGACCTCGGCGAGGCGGTGAAACCGGTTCAACGCACCCGCCTCGCCGACCGGAGGCTGCTGCGGGGAGCGCCCGGTCAGGGAGTCGACCAGATCTCCGGCACGACCTGACACATGTGACGTTGCCGCCCTCGGCGCGAAGCCGGCTGTGGCCGAGCCGTCGGCCGCGCACTCGACGTGCATCGTCTGGTCCAGATCGCTGATGTGCACGTCGTACGCCGCCGCCGGATCGGTGGCAGCGTCCGCCTCCCGTGCGACACAGGCAAGAGCCAGAACGTAGCCGGTGACCACGGAAGCCTCGACCGGATCGCTGACCGGCGTCTCGGTCATCGGCAGCAGCAGGTCGCGCTCGTGCACCCAGGAGTCGAACAGGAAGTGGTTGAGGGACAAGTAGGCAGGCACGTTGCCGGCGGGCGCTTCAGCCAACCTGTCCCACCCGGTTTCGGCCAGCACTTCGCACTCCCGTTGCACCCGCTCATCCATGCCGGCCAACCGGTCGAGCAGGTCGCGTTGCGACAGACCTCGGAACTGCTCCGCCGTCACTGCGGGTGTCTGCTGCGGGTCGAACCCTTGCAGCAAGCGGCTGGCTTCGCCCTTGCCGGCGAGATGGAGTGTGTACCCGAGGAACTGCGCTCCCGAGATCAGGTGCTGCACCAAGCCGGTCACATCCCACGCGGAGCACCGGGTCGGCGTCGACCACCGCGACGCCGGGAGCTCGCCGAGCCAGCCCCGCAGCCGGGCACGATGGGATCGCCAGGCGGCCTCGATCTGGGCAGGTTCGTTGGCGACGCGCATCGGCACACCGGCATCGCCGTAGTACTGCATGACCCGGGTCACGAAACCCCCAAAGCTGCGCGACGGCACGAAGGCCCCCGCAGGCTATGCCCGCAGCGACCGCGGCTGTAGCGGGCTTCCCGCGTAGCGTTCGGAAAGTGGACGCACCCCTTGATCTTCCCGAGGAGTTCGTGAACCACGTCCGCGAGATCTGCCTTGCGCTACCGGAGGTGGCGACACGGGTCGACGAATCGCAATCCCCGGCGCGGTCGACGGCGTACGTGTTCGATGTCCGCCGGAGGCCGTTCTGCACACTCATCGCTGCGCAGAACCGCAACGGGCGAGCGAGGACGATGGTGGTCCTTCGAGCTCGCCCGGGTGAGCGAGCGGCGCTTATCGCCGCCGGCGCGCCGTTCTTCGCACCCCGAGGCGCGCCGGATCGGCTCGGCATCCTCGTGTCCGCCGGCACTGACTGGATGGAAGTGCGTGAGCTCGTCACCGAGAGCTACCGGCTCATCGCGCCGAAGAAGCTCACGGCCCTCATCGACTAGCGCCTCAGGCGGCTGCAGCGCCCACCGCGACTACATGTCGGTCGGCAGGACCCAACCGGCGGACTGCTTCGTCATGGTGCGAGTTGCGACCACGGCCTCGACGGGGAGGGCGCCATAGATGTGCGGGTATCGCTGCGACCCTCCCTCGAGGTTTTCAATCCGGATCTCCGACGGCACGAGAGTCGAATCGATCTCGAGGAGCAGCAGCTCTTGGTCCCAGTCCCCATACACAACGTTCGCCACGCTGACGACCTGGTCGGCAAAGGAGCAGTGGATATAGCCGACATCGGCCAACGACTTGCCCCGGGTCGACTCGGTGAAGGTTCCGGCCCGCGTCGCCGTTCGCCAGGTGGTCGGCTCCGTGATGTGAAAGATGCGACGACCTGCCAACACCGCATCGCGGCTAGCCGCCGGTGGATCGATGTCCAAGAACCCCATCACCGCCCTCGATCTCTACTGACCGGAATCGCAACAGCTCGCGAAAGCCCGCCTTCGTGGGCGGCGATCAGCTCAGCGCAGCGACCGACATCCTCGACCCGCGCTGGGCGGACAACAAGCACAGCTCAGTATCGAAGCGCCGCGGTGCGGAACGGTCCTGGCTGGAAATGAGAACGGCGCTCCCCTAGGGTTCCACGGTGTGACCGATGCGGCCGTCGTCGGGGTCGCCGAGCTTGTGGTCGCCCGCGCAGACGACGGCGACGTCGGACTGCTGTACGGCGACCAGACGTGGACGTGGCGAGAGGTCGTCGCGGAGGCCAGCACCCGGGCCGCCTGGCTGCTCGCCACCCTCGATCCGTCGAGGCCGCTCAACGTCGGACTGCTGCTCGACAACACCCCCGATTTCGTCTTCACGTTGTTCGGCGCCGCGCTCGCGGGAGCGAGCGTCGTCGGCATCAACTCGACCCGCCGCGGCGCCGAGTTGCAGCGCGACATCGACCACACCGACTGCCAGCTGGTGCTCACCGACCGCAGGCTCGCCGAGCTGCTCGACACGGCGCATCTACTGGTCGAGGACGTACCCTGGCGCGAGCACGCCGGCGCGCCGCTGCCCGCTGAGCTCCCGAACCCGTCGACGTTGCTGCTGCTGATCTTCACCTCAGGCTCGACGTCCGCGCCGAAGGCGGTCCGAAAGTCGTCCGGCCGGATCGCCGCCGACGCCAATCTCGGGTTCCCCAAGACCGACACCCTCTACATCTCGATGCCGCTGATCCACGGCAACGCGTTGTTCGGTGCGCTGTTCCCCGCGCTGGCCGCCGGGGCGCGGATCGCGCTGCGCGACCGGTTCTCGGCCAGCGGCTGGCTCGACGACGTACGGCGCTACGACGCGAACTTCACCACCACCGTCGGTCGCGCACTGTCCTACCTCCTGGCGACCCCGCCCCGCCCGGAAGACCGCGACCACAAGCTGCGCATCGTCCTCGCCCCGGAAAGCTCGCCGCGCGACGCGAGCGACTTCACCGCCCGGTTCGGCGTACCCGTCGTCACCGGCTACGGCCAGAGCGAGGGCGGCATCACGTTGCTGCCGAGCCGCCGTCACGGCGCACTCGGCCGCGCCCCCCAAGGCACCGACATCGCGGTGGTCGACCAGGCGACGGGCGAGGAGAAGGCAGTCGCCGACCTCGACGAGAACGGTCTGCTGCGCAACCCCGAGCAGGCGATCGGCGAGCTGGTACGCCGCGACTCGACCGGGGCCTTCGAGGGCTACTGGGCCAACTCCGAGGCGGACCGCAGCCGGCTCCGCGACGGCTGGTACTGGTCGGGAGACCTCGCCTACCGCGACGCCGATGGGGTGTTCTTCTTCGCCGGCCGCGCCGGCGACTGGATTCGCGTCGACTCGGAGAACTTCGCCTCCGCGCCGGTCGAGCGGATCATCGACCGGTACGACGACGTCGCCGCCGTCGCGGTCGTAGGGGTAGCCGACGCGCACAACGGCGACCAGGTGCTCGCCGCCATCCAGCTCGTCGACGGCGCCGAGTTCGACCCGGCGACGTTCGGCAAATGGCTCGCCGCGCAGCCCGATCTCGGCACGAAGTGGCTGCCGAAGTTCGTCCGGGTCTGCCGCACCCTGCCGACGGTGGCCCACGACAAGACCGACCGGCAGCGCATCAAGCGCGAAGCGTGGGCGACCAGCGACCCGGTGTGGTGGCGACCGGACCGCGAGGCGTCCTACCAGCGGTTGACCGATGACGACCGGACCGCGCTGTACGCCGAGTTCGAGGCGAACGACCGGCTCTCGCTGGCGCCGCAGCGACCTGCCGCGTCGCGCAGCCGGAAGGCGCTCGCCGCCGGCTTCGCGGCGTGGTTCGCCAGTCGCGACGGCGCCGCCCCGCAGGTCAGCGTCGAGCGACCGCAACCGGGGCTGTCCAGCGACACGCTGTTGCTCGAGGTCGACGACGGCGTCGACGCAAGGAAGCGCTACGTCGCCCGGCTGCCACCGCAAGGCCCGGGCCTGTTCCCCGACTACGACCTCGCCCGGCAGGCGCACGTGCAACGCGCGGTGCGCGACGCGGGCATCCCGGCGGCGCCGCTCATCGCGATGGAGACCGACCCGACGTGGGTGGGCTCGCCGTTCCTGCTGATGCCACGCGTCGCCGGTCGGACGCTCACCACCAGCCCGCCGTACCTCACTCACGGCTGGCTCGCTGAGGCGAGCCCGGGCGAGCAGGCCGCGACGTTCCGCCGGTTCGTGGACATGCTGGCGCGCATCCACCAGCTCGACCTCGCCGTCGTCGCGGACGCGACGACCGGCGGCGGCCCGGACCTGGCGAGCGTCGTGGACTACTGGGAGGCCTACCTCGACTGGGCCACCGACGACGCCGACGGCACCGCGATCTACCGGGAGGCGATCGCGTGGTGCCGCGCCAACCTCCCGGCGACCACCCCGCCGACCGTCGTGTTGTGGGGCGACCCCCAGCTGCAGAACCTGGTCACCGGCGACGACGGCGAGATCGCGGCGGTGCTCGACTGGGAGATGTCCGGGCTCGGCCCGGCCGAGCTCGACGTCGCGTGGTTCCTGACACTGCACGAGCACGCCGCTGAGACTGCCGGCACCGACCTGCCCGGCTACCCGGGACGCGCGACGATCATCGACTGGTACCAGGAAGCCGCCGGGCGCGAGCTCGCCGACCTGCACTTCTACGACGTCCTCGCCAACCTCCGCAGCGGAGCGATCGTCCAGCGCATCGGGGCGATCATGGCGATGGCCGGCCACCCCGCGACCTGGACCGCCCACGTGCCACAGCCGCGCCACCTCCCGCACCTGATCGGCGTCGCGCCGTGAGCCCGGCGGCGGAAACGGATGCGGCCGCGGTCCTGGACCCTGACACGTGGACGTCGGGCGCACCGTACGACGCACTCGCGCGGCTGCGTGCCACCGCTGCGGTCCACCGCGTCGAGCTCCCCGAGCTGCCATCGATCTGGCTGCTGACCCGGCACGCGGACGTGGTCCGGGTCAGCCGCGACGACGCCACGTTCAGCTCCTCGACCGGCAACACCTTTGTCGAGGTGCCGGCCGCGGCGGACTCCGCGATGCTGCCCAGCCTCGACCCGCGGCGGCACACCACGATCCGCCGCCTGGTCAACCAGGCCTTCACCGCGCGCAACGTCGCCCGGCTCGAAGACCGGCTGCGCACCACCGCGGCCGCGATCGTCGACCGGGTGCTCGACCTCGGCGAGTTCGACGCGGTTCCCGAGATCAGTGCCGAGATGTCGCTGCAGGTCATCGCCGAGGTGTTGGGCATCCCGCAGGAAGACCGGTTGCGGATCTTCGACTGGAGCAACGCGATCGGCAGCCTCGGCATCGAGGACCCCGACTACGCGCCCACGCCCACCGCCCTCGCCGAAGCGGGCATGGCGATGTTCGCCTACTGCCAGGAGCTCGTCGCCGAACGCCGGAAGGCGCCTCCGCGCGACGACATCATCGGTGCGCTGCTCGCCGCGCGGGTCGACGACGAGGCGCTCACCGACGCCCAGCTCAACGACTTCTTCCTGCTGCTGGCCGTCGCGGGCAACGAGACCACCCGCAACACACTCAGCCACTCGATCCACGCGCTCTCCCAGCACCCCGAGCAGCGCGAGCAGCTGGCGAACCGCGGCGCGACGACGCCGGCCGTCGTCGACGAGCTGCTGCGGTGGTCGACCCCGGTGCTGCACTTCCGCCGTACCGCCGCGGTCGACACCGAGATAGGCGGCGAGCACATCGAGGCGGGAGACTGGGTCGTCATGCACTACCTGTCGGCGAACCGCGACGAGCGGGTGTTCGACGACCCGCAACGCTTCGACGTCAACCGCGAACCCGGGCCGCACGTCGCCTTCGGCGGCCTCGGCACCCACTTCTGCCTCGGCGCCCAGCTGGCGAAGCTGGAAATCGCGGTGATGCTCGACGAGCTCTACACCCGGGCGCCGCACCTCGTCGCGACCGAGCCCCCGAAGCGGCTGCGGTCGGCGTTCTTCCACGGGATCAAGTCGCTGCCGTGCCGCATCGAAGGAGCAGGATGACCAGCACCGACCTCGTGGTCGTCGGGGTCGCGCAACAGACCGTCCGGCCACCGGGCCCGGCCCCCGAGCCGCTCGAGTGCTGGGAGCAGGTGGCGCGCGCCGCGGCCCAGGACGCCGGCGTCCCCGACCTGCTGGCCGCGATCGACTCGATCCAGATCGTGTACTGCCAGAGCTGGTCCTACGACGACCCGGTGGCGCGGCTGGCCGAACGGCTGGGCGCGTCACCGAAGCACCGGGTGTACTCCGGGATCGGCGGGACCGTCCCTCAGCTGCTCGTGTCGCAGACCGCCGAGGCGATGCGACGTGGCGAGCTCGACAGCGCGCTGATCGTCGCGGCGGAATGCCTCGCCACCAAGAAGGCGCTCAAGCGTGCCGGCGAGAAGCCGGCCTGGTCGCACCGGGAGACCGAGCGCTCCGCGTTCCCGTGGACGCCGCCGCCGGCGGTCGAGCTCGCCCATGAGGTCTTCCAGGCGTGGGAGACGTTCCCGCTGTGGGACACCGCGCGGCGCGCGGCGCGCGGAAGCGACCTCGGGTCCTACGCCCGGGAGATGGCCGAGGTCATGGCCGCGATGACGCCGGTCGCCGCGGCCAACCCATACGCCTGGAGCCCGGAAGAGCTCACCGTCGAGCAGGTCGAGACCGTCGACGCAAGCAACCGTTTCGTCGGCTGGCCCTACACCAAGTACGAGGTGTCGGTCATGGACGTCGACATGGCGGCGGCGCTGCTCGTCACGACGGTCGAGAAGGCGGACTCACTCGGCATCCCGCAGGACCGGCGGGTCCACCTCGCCGGCAGCGCGTACGCCGAGGACCCGGCCGGCATCGCCGAGCGGGAGGACATGTCCGCGTCCGCGGCCATGCGGGTCACCGGCCGCACCGCCCTCGACGCCGCGGGGATCACCCTCGCCGACGTCACCTGCTTCGACCTCTACTCCTGCTTCCCGTCGTCGCTGACGCTCGCTTGCGACGCCCTCGGCCTCGACCCGCTCGACCCGCGTGGGCTGACCGTCACCGGCGGGCTGCCGTTCGCCGGGGGCCCCGGCAGCGGGTACGGCGTACACGGCATCGCGACCGCCGTCGAACGGCTGCGCGCGGACGGCGGCCGCGCGTTCGTGACCGGCGTCGGCATGCACCTCCAAAAGCACGTCGCCGCGGTCTATCGCAGCGAGCCCGGCTGGACTCCGACGCCCGACGTCCAGCCAGAGGTCGATGCCGCCCAGGCACGGCGAAGCCTCGTCGACGCCTACGAAGGGCCCGCCACGGTTGCGGCATACACCGTCGCCCACGACCGCGAAGGTGCGCAGAACGCGCTGCTCGTCCTCGACGTGCCCGGTGGCCGCACCCTCGCCCGCGCGTTCGAGGCCGAGCTGCTCGACGACGCCAAGTCCCGCGAGCTGGTCGGCGAGACGGTCGCCGTCATCACCGACGGCAAGAAGAACACGGCGACCTGGTGAACCGCTGCGTCATGGGCGACCGATGACCCGCGACGAGCTCATCGACGTGATGCGGCGGGCGGTGAAGCTGCGCGCCGAGAACACGACGGACCTGATGCCGGCCGAGCGACTCGAACCGGCCCGGCACTACACCGACGAGGAACGGCACACGAGAGAGAAGTCACTCGTCGCGGCGGCGCCGCAGCTGGTCGGCTACTCCGGCGAGCTGTCGAAGCCGGGATCGTTCGCGACCAAGGACGTCATGGGTGTGCCGGTGCTGCTCACCCGCGCGAAGGACGGCAAGGTCCGCGCCTTCCACAACATCTGCAAGCACCGGCAGGCACCCGTCGCAACCGGCTGCGGTTTCGCCCAGCGGCTCGCCTGCCCGTACCACTCATGGACCTACGACCTCACCGGCCTGGTGACCGGAGTGCCCGGAGACGAAGGGTTCTCGCCGGACCGGTCGACGCAGGCGAAGCTTGCCGAGCTACCGGCTGCGGAGTACGCCGGGTTCCTGTGGGTCGGCCTCGACCCGGCCCGCCCGCTGGACGTCGCCGCCCACCTCGGTGAGCTCGGTCCGCAGCTCGCGGCGTGGGACTTCGGCTCGTGGGCGCCGGTCGGCGAGAAGCGACTCGACGCGAAGATCAACTGGAAGCTGGGCCTCGACACCTTCGCCGAGAACTACCACTTCGCCACGGTGCATGCGTCGACGTTCGCGACGGTCGCGCACAGCAACTGCACGGTGTTCGACAGCTTCGGCCGTCACCATCGACTGGTCTTCCCGCTTCGCGCGATCGACGACGCCGCGGACCGCCCCGAGGACGAGTGGGTGCCGCTCGACCGGCTGGTCGTGATCTACGCGATCTACCCGAACGTCGTGTTGTCGGTGACCGCGGTCAACGGCGAGATCTTCCGCGTCTATCCGGGTGACAGCGCGGGCGAGTCGACGACGTATCACCAGAACTCCTGGCGCCTCCCGATCGACGACGTCGCGACGCGGGAAAGCGCCGAGGCGGTGTTCGAGTACGCCCACCACACCGTCCGTGACGAGGACTACGCGCTCGCCGAGCGGCTCCAGGCGAACCTCGCGACCGGCCTGTCGCCCCACCTGGTGTTCGGCCGTAACGAGCCGGGCCTGCATCATCGTCATGCGGTACTCAGCCACGAGCTAGGAGAGAAGTGAGCATCACCCTGCTGCTCGACCTCGCGGTCGGGATCGTGCCGGACCGGGTCGCGGTCGGCACGCGCGAGGCCGGTATGACCTTCGTCGACCTCGACCGCTTGGCGCGCAACGCCGCCGCCCGGATCCAGGCCGAGGGAGCCGGGACGCTCGCCTACGTCGGGTTGTCGGGCCCGGCGTTCCACGCCTCGCTGTTCGCCGCCGCCCACGCCGGGGTGCCGGCTGCCCCGCTGAACTACCGGCTCGCCGACGACCAGCTCGCCGACCTGATCCGCCAGCTCGACGCGCCACTGGTCGTCGCTGACGAGGCCTACCTGGCACACCTGCCGGCCGGTGTCGCCACAATCACGACGACGGACCTGCTCGCGCTGCCCGACGCGGAGCCGGAGTTCGTGGACGTCCCCGACGAGTCGACCGCTGTGCTGCTGTTCACCAGCGGTACGACGAGCGCCCCGAAGGGCGTGATCCTGCGCCACGAGCACCTCGTGTCCTACGTGCTGCAGACCGTCGACCCCGGCTCCGCCGACGAGGCGGACGCCGCGCTGGTGTCCGTCCCGCCGTATCACGTCGCGGGCGTGGGGACGGTGCTCACCAACACCGCCGCCGGCCGGCGCGTGGTCCACCTGCCCGACTTCGCCGCGGACGGCTGGCTCGACGTCGTCGCCGCCGAGGGCATCACCAACGCGATGGTGGTCCCGACGATGCTGTCGCGCATCGTCGACCATCTCGACGGTGCCCAGGCGAACGTCCCCTCGCTGCGCTCGATCGCCTACGGCGGCGCGCGCGTCAGCCACCCGGTGCTCGCAGCCGCCTTGAAGGCGTTTCCGGAGACGGGCTTCGTCAACGCCTACGGCCTCACCGAGACCTCCAGCACCATCGCACTGCTCGACGCCGACGACCACCGCGCGGCGCTCACGAGCGACGACCCGGCCGTCCAGGCGCGGCTGTCCAGCGCCGGCAAGCTGATCCCCGGGATCGAGGCGCAGGTCCGCGACGACGACGGCGCCGTGCTCACCCCCGGCGAGGCCGGCGAGCTGTGGGTCCGCGGCCCGCAGGTATCAGGTGAGTACCTCGGCAAGGGCAGCGTGGTGGACGCCGACGGCTGGTTCCCGACCCGCGACCGGGCATGGATCGACCCCGAGGGCTACCTGTTCATCGAGGGCCGCACCGACGACACGATCATCCGCGGCGGCGAGAACATCGCACCGGCCGAGGTCGAGGACGTGCTGGTCGAGCATCCGGACGTGCACGAGGTCGCCGTCGTCGGTGTGCCCGACGACGAGTGGGGCGAGTGCATCGTTGCCGTCGTGGTCGCCCACCGGGAGGTCGACCCGGAGGAGCTGCGGGCGTTCGCGCGGAAGTCGCTGCGCGGCAGCCGTACGCCGGACCGGATCGTCTTCCGCGACGAGCTGCCGGTGACCGCGACCGGCAAGCTGCTGCGGCGTGTCCTCGTCGACGAGCTGACGGCGGGCTAGCCGCTGATGCTGCGCAGCGCCGCCCGCAAGGCGAGCGGGGTCCCGCACTCGGTCCGTCTCGCGTGCTGGCGGTTGGGGACGACCGCGAAGCTTCGGCTGCTCGGCTTCGACTGCCGGATCCACCTCGGCCACAACGTCACCTTCGACCGGCTGCCGATGTTCAAGGTGCGCAACGGGCCGCGCGGCGGCGCCCTGTTCATCGACGTCGGTGACGACGTCGACCTCGGCAGCGCCCTGATCATCGACGTACGCCGCGGCGAGTCCTCGTCGCTGACGATCGGGCCGCGGTCGCAGCTCGAACACGCGGTGCGGTTGCAGCTGTGGGCCGGGTCGATCTGCATCGGCGTGCAGGGCGAGGTCCGCGACAACGCCGTGCTGAAGGTGTCCTCGCCGCAGGCGCACCTGCACCTGCACGACCAGGTCAAGGTCGGGCGCGGGGCCGCGGTGCACTGCCACGAGTCGGTCGTCGTAGGCGGCCGCTCCACGATCGCCGAACGGGTCACCGTCGTCGACTCCTTCCACGACGTCGACGGCAGCGACGTGTGGACGATGGAGCAGCCACTCGGGTCCGCCCCGGTGGTCATCGGCTCCAACGTGCTGCTGCTCAGCGGGGCGGTCGTCGTACACGGCACGACCATCGCCAACAACTCGGTCGTGTGCGCCAACGCACTGGTCGGCACCGGCAGCTACGGCGCGGGCGTGGTGCTGCTCGGCAACCCGGCGCGCGCGGTGCGCAAGCTGAGCCCGCAGCAGCGGGAGGCCGCCGGATGACCGGCGGCGGCTACGACCCGCGCACCCACTACGACCACGTCACCGACGCGTGGTCGCTGCTGCTGGGCGCCGACCTCCACTACGGCGTGTTCGACACGCCCACCGAGCCACTCGCCGTCGCGACCGCGCGCCTGACCGACGCGATGATCGAGGCGGTCCGACCGGAGCCCGGGCTGTCGGTGCTCGACGTGGGCTGCGGGACCGGGCACTCGGCGTGCCGACTGGCAGCGGAGCAGGACGTGGCGGTGCTCGGCATCACCCCGAGCACAATCGGCATCCATCGCGCCACCGCGCGCGCCGCCGCCGCCGGCCTTTCGGAGACGGTTCGGTTCGAGGCCCGCGACGGGATGGCCAACGGGCTGCCCGACGACAGCACCGACCGAGTGTGGGTGCTCGAGTCGTCACACCTGATGCGCCACCGCGACCGGCTGATCAGCGAGTGCGCTCGGGTGCTTCGGCCGGGCGGGCGGATCGCGCTGTGCGACCTGATGCTGGCGCGGCCGATGCCGTTCGAGGAGGTACGCCGGCTCCACAAGCCGCTCGGCACCCTGCGAGATGCGTTCGGCGCGGCGCGGATGGAGACCCGCGACCGCTACGAGCAGCTGTTCGCCGACAACGGGATCGACGTCGACGTCTCACTCGACCTCACCGAAGCGACCCGGCCGACCTTCGACGCCTGGCGGCGCAACGCGGCGCTTCACGAGGCCGCGGTGGTCGCCCAGATCGGGCGCGACGGGCTCGACGCGTTCCTCGCGTCGTGCGACATCCTCGACGGGTTCTGGGGTGACGGGACGATGGGCTACGGCCTGATCGCGGGCCGCCTCACGCCGTGAGGCCGCCGTCGACGACGAGCACCTGGCCGGTGATGAACTTCGCCGCGGGTGAGACGAGGAACATCACCGCGTCCGCGATGTCCGCCGGCTCGGCCAGCCGCCCGAGCGGGGTACGCCGGACGATCTGCTTCAGGTCTTCGGCAGTGAGCCCGTGCGACATCTCGGTGGCGACGTAGCCGGGCGCGACCGAGTTGACGGTGATGCCGCGCGAGCCCAGCTCGCGCGCCAGGGCTCGGGTCATGCCGTCGAGTGCGGCCTTCGTTGCGCTGTAGACGGCGAGGCCGCGGTAGCCCGACAGCCCGACCACCGACGAGACGTTGACGATCCGACCGTCGCCCTGGCGCAGCATGCGGCGTACGACGGCCTTGGTGACGGTGAGGGTCCCGCGCAGGTTGAGGTCGATCACCTGGTCGACGTCGTCGTCGGCCATCGTCGCGAGCACCCCGTCGTTGGCCATCCCGGCGTTGTTGACGAGCACGTCGATCCGGCCGCGCTCGGCGACGACCGCATGCACGAAGGCCTTCACGGCCTCCCGGTCGGCCAGGTCGACCGGCGTGTAGGAGAACCGGCCGGCGTTGCCCGCGTCGGACTCCCACCGGTCGACCAGATCGGAGCGGCTGCGGCTGCACGTCGACACCGTGTCGCCGGCGGCGAGGAACGCCTCGACCAACCCCGCTCCGAGGCCGCGGCTGCCGCCGGTGATCACCACGGACCGACCGCTCATCCGGTGCCCTCCTGACCGCTGCGTCGAACCTTGGAGTTGGCGATGTCGAGGTTGTCGACCAGCCGGATCCGCCGCGGCCGCTGGGCCGGCGGCAGTGAGCCGGTCGCCTCGCGGATGGCGGTCTTCAAGGCGTCGGCGTCCGTGCCTTCGGCGGCCACCACGTCGACCGCGACCACGGCACCGGTCACCGGGTTCGGGTGGCCGAACACCGCGGCGGCGACCACGCCGGGCACGGTCGCGACGGCCGCCTCGATGGGCAGCGGGTGCACCTTCACCCCACCGACGTTGATGACCTCCGTCGTACGCCCGACGAACCGGATGCGGTCGCCGTCCACCTCGACCAGGTCGCCGGTCGGGTGCCAGCCGTCGTCGCGGTCCTCACCGGCGTAGTAGCCCCGCATGCCGATCGCGGACCTGGCGTGCAGCTCGCCGTCGACGATCCGGAACTGCACCGGCGCCTCGGCAGGCCGGTCGAGCACGGCCAGCGGCAGGCCCGCACGGCCGTCGGTCACCGACACGCTCGACCCGAACTCCGACGACGCGTAGACCTGCGAGATCTGCGCCCGCGGGAACAGCCGCCGCAGCCCGGCGAGCAACGCTTCGCCGACCGCCTCACCGCCCAGCGTGATCTGCTCGAGTGCCGGCAGCGGCTCGTCCGGCCGGTCCAGCAGGTGCAGCGCGAAGCGCCAGAACGTCGGTGTGGCGCTGACGTGGGTGACGCCGTAGGCGCGCATTGCGGCGACGCCATGGCGGGGCTGCGGCGACTCGGGCAGCACGAGCGTGTCCTGGCTGCCGATGACGTGGAGCAGCACCTGGATTCCGGCGTACTGGTTGAGGTTGTACGCCAGCAGCCAGCGCCGCGGCGAAGCACGGCGCTCGGGGTGCGCCGCGGCCAGCAGCCGCGACCACTGGTGGCGGGTCCCCTTCGGCCGCCCGGTGGTGCCGGAGGTCAGGATCAGGACCGGGTCACCGGGCGCCGGTGGCAGCTCCCCGCCGGCGCCGCGGTCGAAGTCCGCGAGCGTCGCGGTCGCGCCGAACACCACGTGGTGCCCGAACTCGGCGGCGAGCAGCTCGGTGTTGGCGAGATCGCACCGCGGGTAAACGCACGGCTCCACGCCGACCGCGGACGCCGCGATCAGTACGACGATCGTGTCGACCGCGCTCAGCTCGGCCACCCCGAAGCGCTCCACCCCGGCCCTCGCCAGACCGTCGGCCACGACCCGGCTGCGCGCCGCGACCTCGGCGTAGGTCAGGGTCCCCGCGTCGCTGACGAGCAGTGGCCGGTCCGGATCGGCCGAACCGACCGCCTCGACCAGGTCGAGCAACAACTCAGTCGAAGAAGCCGACGAGCTCGCCGACCGTCTGGGGCACCAGGCCCTCGGAGTACGGGTCCTTGCCGAACTCGTCCTCGAGCAGGACCGAGAGCTCGGCCACCTCCAGGGAGTCCATCTCGAGCTCGTCGTAGATGCGCGTGTCGTCGGTGATGGCCACCGCGACCCCGTCGCCGTCGCGCCGGCTCAACAGGTCCGCGATGGCACGATGGACCGTCTCCTGGGCAGCGGACACGCAGGCATCGTACTTGCCGCTAGCGTCGCGACCGTGACCATGGCGGCCGCGGTGCTGCGCGACGTCCTTCGCGTGACGGCGTCGTTGGAGGTCGTCGACGCACTGGTCGTCGAGTCCCTCGGCTACTCGACGTTGCAGGCGGGACCGGAGCATCGGGAGTGGCTGGCGTCCCGTCAGCCTCGTGAGCAGCTGAGGGTGGCCGACCCCGTCCTGGTCAGCCGCGACGACGACGTGCTGACCATCCGGCTCAACCGTCCCGAGCGGCGCAACGCGATCGACGCCGCGACCCGCGACGCGCTGCTCGACGCGTTCGCGATCGCCGACGCCGACCCTGGCCTCGCGGTCGTGCTCTCCGGCGTCGGCCCTGCGTTCTGCGCCGGCGGTGACCTCGACGAGTTCGGCACGGTGAGCGACCCGGCGAGCGGTCATCTGATCCGTACGACGCGCAGCCTCGCCGCCGCGATCCACCGGCTGCGCGACCGGACGACCGTGCACGTGCACGGCGGCTGCGCGGGCGCGGGCGTCGAGCTTCCCGCCTTCGCCGGTCACGTCGTTGCCGACGCGGCCACGACGTTCCTGCTGCCCGAGCTGGCCATGGGGCTGATCCCCGGAGCCGGGGGGACGGTGAGCCTGCCCCGGCGGATCGGGTCGCGGCGTACCGCCGAGCTCGCCCTGTCCGGTGAGCCGATCGACGCGGCGACGGCACTCGACTGGGGCCTGATCGATGAGATCACCCGATGAGCCCGCGCGACGAGACCGACCCCTGCGCAGAGATCCGCCGCTGGGCGTCCAGCGGGGCGATGGCGTTGACCGGCCATCGCGACGGCCCGCCGCAGCTCGTCGCCGGCGCCCCCGCAACCGCCGTCCGTGAGTCGCTGCGCGCGCTGTCCACGACCGCCACCGCGATGGGCCTCGACACGACGCGACTGCCGGACGAGCGGCTGATCGGCGAGCGCGCCGCGGCGATGGGCCTGACGCGCGGCGGCCGCGTGTCGCCAGGCGGCGCATGCCGACTGCTCGATGCCGCAGACGGCACCGTCGCACTGACCCTGTCACGCCCCGACGACTTCGCGTCGCTGTCCGCTCTGCTGTCTCGAGACATCGACGACGAACCGTGGGCGGCCGTCACCGCGTGGTGTCGCGACCACAGCGCCGACGACATCGTCGACCGGGCAACGCTGCTCGGCCTGGCCGCCGGGACGGTCGACCACACCCTGCCCGGGACACGACCGCCGCGGGCCGAGCCGCGCCCCGGGACCCGGACCGGCCCGCCGCTGGTCGTCGACCTGTCGTCGCTGTGGGCGGGCCCGCTGTGTGCCCACCTGCTCTTCTTGGTCGGCGCGCACGTGGTTGACGCGAAAAGCACGACGCGCCCTGATCCGGGCGCCGAAGCCGCTCCCGCGTTTCACGGCTTGCTCCGCGACGGCACCCGGCGATGGACGACAGACTTCACCACCGCAGCCGGCCGGTCGAAGCTCCGGGACCTGCTGCTGCAAGCCGACATCGTGATCGAGGCGTCGCGGCCGCGGGCGCTCGAGCAGCTCGGGATCGACGCGGCCGCGATCACCGCCGAGTCGGGCGGCACCTGGGTGTCGATCACGGCGTACGGCCGGGCGCACAACCGCATCGGCTACGGCGACGACGTCGCGGCGGCGGCGGGTCTGCTCGGCGACGGGCCGGTGTTCGCCGCCGACGCGATCGCCGACCCGCTCACGGGCTGCCACGCCGCCGCGGCCGCGCTCGACGCCTGGAGCGCCGGCACGTCGGGTGTCGTCGACATCTCGATGTACGACGTCGTGCGGTCGACGCGTGCTCCTCTGCCCGATGCGCAGGTCGTCCGCGACGGGGACGGCTGGGCGGTCGATCTCGGTGACCGACTGGTCCCGGTCGCCGAACCTGCAACACGTCAGGCGAGCAGATGACCCTCGTCCGGCACGCGGAGGTCGATCGCAAGATCGTCGACGTCCGCTTCGACGGTCGCGTCGTACGTCAGGTCTCACCCCACCCCCTCACCCCGCTCGACGACGAGGAAGTAATCGACGGTGGCCGGTGTGCCTTGCTTCCCGGCCTGCACGACCACCACATCCATCTGCTCGCCACAGCGCGCGCGGCGACGTCGATCGACGTCAGCAGCGGGGTCGACGCACTCGCCGCCGCGCCCGCGACGGGCGGTTGGCTGCGGGCGGTCGGTGGCACGGACGACCTCGACGCCGCCGCGCTCGACCGGGTCGTGACCAACCGGCCGGTGCGCGTCCAGCACCACAGCGGCGCGATGTGGGTGCTCAACTCGGCGGGCCTGGCCGCGGTCGGCTCCGCGGAGGCAGCCGAGGACGGCATCGAACGTGACGCGTCCGGGTCGCCGACCGGCCGGTTGTGGCGGCTCGACGACTGGCTCGGCTCGCGGGTCGACGACGATCCGCCCGACCTCGGTCCGCTCGGGCGCCGGCTGTCGGACCACGGGATCACCGGGGTCACCGACGCGACCCCTCACCTGGGTGCGGGGGCCGAGCTCATCGCAGCGGCGACGCTGCCGCAACGCATCCACTTCCTCGCCGCCGACGCTCCTGCATGGGGCGTCACCGGGCCACGCAAGATCGTGCTCGAAGACCACGATTTGCCGTCGTACACCGAGCTGCGGGAGACCATCGCGGACGCCCGCGTGCTCGGCCGGGCGGTCGCGGTGCACTGCGTCACCCGCGAGTCGCTGCTGTTGCTGCTTGCGGTGCTCGACGAGATCGGCGCCGTCACCGGCGATCGGATCGAGCATGCGTCGATCGCTGATGCCACCACCGTCGAGCGGATCGCGAGGCTCGGGGTCGCGGTCGTCACCCAGCCCGGATTCATCTGCCAGCGAGGCGATCGCTATCTCGCCGACGTCCCCGCCGACGACCTGCCCGACCTCTACCGCTACTCGTCGCTGGTCGAGGCGAAGGCGTGCGTCGTACCCAGCAGCGACGCGCCTTACGGTCCGCTGGATCCCTGGACCATCATGCGAGCGGCACGCGACCGCCGCAGCGAGAGCGGCGCCCGGGTCAACGTGAAGGAGTGGGTCGCGGCGGCGATGGTGCTCGACGGCTACCTGCGTCACCCGGATGCGCTTCACGCGCCACGGCGGCGGATCACGCCGGGCGCGCCGTCCGATCTGATCCTGCTGCAGCTACCGCTCGCCGAGGCCCTCGACGACCCACGCGCCGAGCTGGTCCGGCGTACCTGGCACGCCCGTCACCGGTAGGGCCCCTGTCCACACCCCTGTGGATGATTTTTCCTTGATTTGCAACGGAATTCCTGTTGATCTTGTCGCCGCGTGCGGCTATCATTCGAACATACGTTCGACTATGGGGAGACCGTGCTCGACCAGACGACGCAAGTCCTCATGGAGGACGTCGCGCGCCTGGTCGCACAAGACCCGCACGACCTGCCCGACTCACTGCTGTTGGCCTCCACCGAGGCGCTGCTGACCGCCCGCCGTCGCCTGGACGGGGTGCTGGCGCGTCGGCTTCAGGTGATGGACACCCGGCAGGCCACCACGACGGAGTGTGGCTGCTCGACCCGTGCCTGGCTGGTCGAAGAACAGCAGCTGTCGCAGACGGACGCCTGCGCCCGGTTGGCGGTCGCGCGCTCGTACCCAACCCGGCCGGCGATCGTAGAAGCGATGCTCGCCGGCGAAGCGACCCAGGACCAGGCGAAAGTCATCACGGCGTTCCTGCCCAAACTGCCTTCGGCGCAGACTCGGGACCACGCCGAGAAAGAGCTCCTCGACCTGACCCGCTACGCCGACCCCACCCTGATGACCCGGGGGTTGCGCGAGCTTGCCGACAAGCTGTGCCTCAACGAGACAGCCGAGGAGCGCGCGGTGCGGCGTTACGAAGGCCGCTACCTGACCTTCACCGACACCATCGAGGAAATGGTCCGCATCGACGGGATGCTCGACCGGACCGGCGCCGCCATCCTGCGCAAAGCGCTCTACCCGCTGTCGGCCAAAGCCGGGCAGGTCGACGAGCGCACCCCGACCCAACGCAACGCCGACGCCCTCGTCGAGCTCGCCACCCTCGCCATGAAAGCCGGCGAGCTGCCCGACACCGCCGGCGAACCCACCCAGGTGACCGTGCTCACCCACCTCGCCGACCTGACCGCCCGCCTCGAGGCCGGCGACACCTGCCACGCGACGCTCGAAGACGTCCCGATCACCCCGAACACCGCCCGGATGCTCGCCTGCGACGCCGGCATCATCCCGGCAGTGCTCGGAGGAGCTTCCGAAATCCTGGACCTCGGCCGATCCACCCGGACCTGGAGCCGAGCACAACGCCGAGCCGCGAAGATCCGCGCGAACGGGCACTGCGAATCACCCAAATGCCAGACCGCCATCGTCCGATGCGACCTCCACCACGAGGACTACTGGGAGCACGGCGGTCACACCAACCTCAACAAGGCCATCTACCTGTGCCCCTACCACCACTGGCTCGAACACCACACCGACTGGCATCACACCCGAAACAAAGACGGCACCGTCGAGCTTCGAAGAACCTGAAGCGAGAGATCGACCTGACCGCTCTCGGTACGCGTCGTCGATGCGCTAGTCGAGGAGCGGCTCGTATCGAGGGCGAGCGAACGGCCAGTCGTCGCCGACCAGCCACGCCGCGAGGTCACGCCGGAACGCCTCCTCATGTGCCGCCTTGGACTCGCGCAGCCACGACTGAACGTAGGCATCGTGGACGCCGTCGGTGTCCGGGAAGATGTAGACACAGCCGACGACGTCGTCGTCGCTGTCGAGGACGGTATAGGTGAATCCGCGCTTCTCGGCGAACTCGCGGGCGTGGCGTTCGAGATGACTGAGGTTCTGCTCCAACGGCAGCTCCTCGGGCCAGCGCCCGTCCGGGAAACCCGGCAGGGAGCGGATGTAGTCGATGCTCGACATCCACGCCGCGTAGTCCCGGTCGTTGTGCTGCGGACCGAGGGGCTCGAGCCGAAACGGCCCGATCGTCAGATGCGTCACGGGCTCGAACCCGGCGGGCACGAACCGGCGTTCGTCGGCCACGGCGGTTCGCACTCCTACAGGTAGCTGATGCCCGATCCGGCGCCTTGCAGCTCCGCCGGCTCACCGACGAACGTGAAGGTGCCTTTCGCCATGACATAGCAGATGTCGGCCAACCGCAACGCATATTGCGTGTACTGCTCGACGAGCACGATCGTCATGCCGTCGCCCTTGAGGTGCTCGACCGCGTCGTAGAGCGTCTGGACGATCAGCGGCGCCAGGCCCGCCGAGATCTCGTCCATCATGAGCACCTTCGGGTTGGCCAGGAACGCCCGGCTCATCGCCAGCATCTGCTGCTCGCCGCCGGACAGCGTCCCTGCCCGCTGACCTTGCCGGTGGGCGATGGCGGGGAACATCTCGTTCACCCGGGCGAGCTGGCGGCGCCGCCAGGCCTTGTCGACCCCCTGCGCGGACTCGGCGGCGAGCTCGAGGTTCTCCCCCACCGACAGGCCGGGGAACACCCCGCGTCCGTCGGGGATCAGCGTCAGGCCGCGCTGGGCGCGATAGTAGGTCGACAGACCGTCGATCCGCCGCCCGAACAGGCGTACCGAACCCGCCGTCGTCGCGACAGTTCCGGTGAGCGCGCCGAGCGTGCTCGTCTTTCCCGCACCGTTCGGTCCGAGCAGCGCAACCGTCGCGCCCTCCGGCACCGCCATCGACAGGTCGTGGACGACGGTGACCTTCCCGTAGCCCGCCGAGAGGCCTTCGGTCTGCAATGCGAGCGTCACGCGTCCACCACCGCATCCTCGTCCAGGTCGGCGCCGAGATAGGCCGCTCGTACGACGGGATCCTGGCGGACCTGCGCGGGCGTGCCTTGCGCGATCATCCGGCCGAAGTCGAGCACGTAGATCTGGCTCGACAGCGCCATGACCAGCTCGATGTCGTGCTCGACCAGCAGGATGGTCAGCCCGAGGTCGGCCAGCGAAGCGAGCACGGAGTGCAGCCGCTCGGTCTCGGCGTTGGACAGGCCGCTGGCCGGCTCGTCGAGCAGCAACACCTTGGGTTCGGTGCACAACGCCCGGGCGAGCTCGACCAGCCGCGACAACCCGGTCGGCAGCGAGCCGGCGGGCCGATCGGCGAGATCGGCGATCCCCACCAGGTCCATGGCCTCGCGCACTCTGCGCAACACCGCCGGGTTGTCCGGGTGGCGCAGCGAGAACAGGTCGCGCCAGATGTGCTGGCTGGCCCGGCCCTCGACGGCGACCTGGAGGTTCTCGGCGACCGACAGTCCGGAGAACAGCTCGAGGATCTGGAACGTCCGTGCCATGCCGGCCCGGGCGCGCTTGTCCGGCGTCATGCCCTTGAGGCTTCGGCCGTCGAGATAGGCAGCGCCGCCGTCCGGGTTCAGGATCCCGCTGATCGCGTGGAACATCGTCGTCTTGCCGGCGCCGTTCGGCCCGATCAGCGAGGTGACCTGGCCCGGGTGCGCGGTGAGGCTCGCGTCGTTGACCGCGACGAAGCCGCCGAAGCGCACCGTGATGTCACGCGCTTCGAGGACCGCGCCGCGCAGGTCGTTGCCGCTCACGAGTCACCCCCTGCGAGCAGACGCTCGGCGAACGCCGAGGGCTGCAGGTCGTGGCCCGGTGGCGGCGCGTGCTCGACCGCGGCCCGTCGCGCCGCGAACGCCGCGAGGCTCCGCTGCGCCGGCGACGGGCCGACGCCGTCGCCCCGGACGTAGCGCAGCACCGTTCCGATCAGACCGCCCGGCAGGTAGCCGACGAGGACGGCGATGCCACCGATCACGATCAGGCTCGACCCGGTCTTGCCCGTGGCGACGTCGACCGCGACGTAGAGCGTCGCGGCGAGGATCGCGCTGGACCGGTAGGACAGCCCGAAGACGACGACCGCGCCGAACCAGTAGAGGCTGAACAGCGGGGAGAACGGACCGTCCGGGTTGACGTTGAGGGTCCCCTGCTGCTGCACGATCAGGCTGCCGCCGATCGCGGCGATGAAAGCGCTGGCACCGAAGATCAGCAGCTTGTAGCGGCGCAGCGAGATGCCGACGCTGACCGCGCCTCGCTCGCTGTCGCGCATCGCGCCGAGCACCCGGCCGAGCGAGCCGCTGCGCAGGTTGCGGACGAGCAGCAGCACGAGGCCGAGCACGGCGAGCTCGTAGTACAGGAACGTCCGGTCGCCCGACAGCGACCAGCCGAACAGGTTCGGCCGGTTGCTGTTGCGCCCGCTCGTCCAGCTCGGGTTCTGGAAGATGAACGCGTCCACGCACTGCGCGAACGCCAACGTGATGAGGCCGAGGATCAGGCCGCGACGGCGCAACGCCGGGTAGCCGACGATCACGCCGATCGGGATCACGACGAGCGCGCCCACGATCATGGCGAGGATCACCGGGAAGTGCGGAATGGCGGTGTTGTACGGCAACGGCAACAGGCCGTTCTGCAACCGCGCCGTGATGTAGGCGCCGAGGCCGGCGAACGCGGCGGAGGCCAGCGACAGATGGCCGCTGAAACCGGTGATGGCCACGATCGAAAGGAACGCCACCGAGTAGGCGACGACCTGCTGGGCGGTGACCAGGTTCTGCCCCGACAGCAACGCCGGTACGACGATCGCCACCAGCCCGGCGACCAGCACGCCTTGCAGGGTCGCCGCGGTGCTGCGCCGGCCGATCCGGCTGAACGTCGCCGTCACGACACCCGCGGTGCCGCCGCTACCGGACTCGTCGAGGTTGCGGTAGATCAGCAGGAACACCACGGTGGTGAGCACCGGGATCTGGACGACGATGTCGGAGTTGACGCCGGGCAGCCAGTTCAGCCAGTGGGGGTAGTGCGGACTGACCAACGCCGAGCCGAGGCTGCCGACCAGCCCGAGGCCGAGGCCCGCCGCGACCGCCGTACCGATGTTGCGCAGCTTCGCGACCACCGCGACGCCGATGATCTGCAGCACCTGGAGCGCGAGCGCGCCGTTCTGCAGGCCGACGGTGGGCGAGTCCAGCACCCCGGCGAGCGAAGCGAAGCCCGCGGCGATCGCCCACGACAGCATCGAGATCCGGTTGGCGTTGACGACGAAGAGCTCGGCCAGCTCGCGCCGGTCGACGACGGCACGCACCTGCCGGCCGAGCCGGGTGAAACGGAAGAGCAGGAGCAGGCCGCCGGCTGCGCCGGCGATCATCGCGACGTTGCCGACGACGGTCCACGACACGGACACCGCGCTGTTGCCGCTGCCGATCTGGAACGCCTGACCGAGGGAGAAGACGTTCTTCGGCTGGTAGCTGTTCTCGCCGTAGATGACCCCGCCGATGCCGAGCAGCAGGATCAGTACGCCGAGGTTCGCGACGAGCTTCTCCGCTGTCCCCGCCGACCGGCGTTCCAGCGGCCGGAACACGATCAGGTCCACCAGCGTGCCGATCGCCGGACCGATCAGCAGGACGACCATCAGCAGCGACAGCCAGACCGGAATGCCGTCGTGGCTGGTGAACTCGTACATGATGAACGCGCAGGCGGTCGCAATGCCGGCGAACGCGAAGTTGAACACCCCGGTCGCTCGGTAGGCGACGACGAGGCCGGTCCCACCGAGGGCGGCAACCGCGCCGATCGACAGGCCGGCGACGATCTGCTGGCCGTAGAAAGACCAGTCGTTCGGGTCGGCGGCGTAGACCCAGAGCAGGAACAGCACCGCGACCGGCACGCCCCAGTGACGCAGCCGCGCCGGGACGGCGGCGGGCAGCCGGCTGGCCGACGGACCGGCGGCGCCTGCCAGCCGTGGGTCGAGGGTCATCGAGATCGAGGCCTCAGGCTTGATCCGGGTGGCACATCCGGCACGGCTTCAGCCCGCGGCTGGTGACCTCGCCGCGGCTGATCTGGTCGGCCTTCTTGCCTTCGACCATCGCGCAGTCGGGGAGGTGGTAGCTGGCGCCTCGGGCGACCGCGCGGAACGGCTTCGCCGCGGCGCGCGCCCCGGGCGCCGGTACGTCGGCGACGGCGTCGCTGCGGGCGAGCAGTACGGCGTGCAGCTCGGCGACCATCTCCTCCAGCCGGTCGAGGCGGCCCGAGTCGCGGCGCAAGTCGTTGATCATGAAGATCCGGTTGCCGATCGCGACGAGCACGATGCCGAGCAGCCCGGCGCTCGCCAGATACGGCAGCTGCTTGGCGACGAGCGACTCGCCCGAAACGCCATACCAGCCGACGAACAGCGCGACCAGCCCGGCGGCCACGAACAGGTAGCCGAGGTAGGGCCGGACGCCCTCGACCAGCCAGGCGAAGCCGACCGACGGTGTGACCTCGACCCGATCAGGGTCGGGCGTCCTCGTCGAAATGGCGCGAGCGGATGCCATCGTCTCCAGTCCCTTCGTCAGACCTTCGGGAGCCGAGCGGGTGAACGGAACCGTCCGAGGACGGACAGGACACAAACGAACAACAACGGGAAGAACCACAGCAGCCGGTGACTGGCGCCCTCGAGCTGATCGGCAGCTTCGGCCTGGTTGCCTGCGACCATCGGCGGCTGCGAGCTGCCCGGCGCGGGACTCGTCGTCACCCCCGGTCCGGTCGGGATCGGGCCGGTGGAACCGGGTCCGACACCGGGGCCGCTCGACGGGCTCGTCGCGGGAGTGGAAGTGGTCGGCGTCGGGATCGTCGAGGACGCGCGAGGGTTGGCCAGGCTGACGACGCCGACCTGACCGAGCGCCACCTGGCCGTGGTAGGCGGCATCGAGGCTGAGGCTGACGCCGGCGCACGGGTCGATCGGCAGCGCGGCGAACTGCGGCGGGCACGGGATGCCGGTCGGCGGCGCGATCACGATCGGCTTCACGCCGGTGACGGTGTGGTCGAAGGTGATCAGCAGCCCGGCCGCCTTGACGGTGCGTCCGGTGTCGCCGTTGCTGCTCTTGGCCTCGGCGATCGAGACATGGATGCCGGCGGCACCGAGGATCTTGTCGAGCAGCGTCTCTGCGGTGGCGACCAGGTTGCCCGGCAGCGCCTTGCCGTCGATGTGGATGCCCGAGTGGTCGATCGTCGCCGGGAGGCCGAGCGCCTTCACGTCGGTGAGGACGGTGGAGGTCGTGTCCTTCGCCGGCTTGCCCGGGACCGACACGACCGTCGTCGAGGACTTCAGCGTCCCGATGCTGAGCAGCTTGCCGCCGAGGTCGATGTCGGAGACCGCCGTCGTCGCGGTGGTGGTCAGGCCGTCCGCGGTCGCGTTCTGCGTGGTCGACGCCGTGGCCGAGCCGATCGAGAGCGCCCCGGCGATCCCGAGGTTCTGGTCGTTGACGGTGGCGGAGGTGTTGTACTGGTTCGCCGTCGAGTTCGCGGTCGCCGCGCCCAGGCTGAACCCGCTGGAGTCGAACGACGCCTGCGCGGCGTGCGTGCCGATCACCGGCGCCTTCGCCGTCGGGTTCTGCGGGTAGACCGCGGCGGCGTCGAGCGGGTCGGGCGGCGGGAAGCTCTGGATCAGTCCGCCGGTCAGCGTGCCGATCGGGATCTCCGCGCAGGCCGCGGCGCCGGCCAGCAGGCAGATCAGGCCTGGGATGCCACCGAGCCCGTTGAGGTTGGCGATGTGGCCGTCGGCCTGGGAGGTGCCGAAGCTGTCGAGCTCACCGTCGGCCTCCGGCGTACGCACGTCGAACGGGTCCGGCAGCGAGGACAGCTCGGGGTTCTGCTGGAAGGCGACCTGGATGCCGATCGCAGTCGCATCGGTCGAGAAGTTGTACGCCGGCGGCGCGGGCGGGTTGTCGGCGCCGGCGGACCCGGCTCCCGCGACACCCGCGATCGTCATGCCGACCGCGGCGAGCCAGGCAAGGACACGACCCCGCCTGCGGAGCGCGAGGCTCGTCGCCGTCACGTGGCCCCCTCGCTGGACTTGCCGTGTGGCGAGGCTCACAATACTCGATCATGCCGCGTCTGACGTCTCTGTCTAGCCCGACACTCCAGGCGGGACCGCAACGCGGTTTCACACCGAAGGGCAGGCGTCGGCGGCGAACTGACGTGCGTGTCACACGGCCGCTCGTAGCGGCGGTCACGCTGCTCGTCCTCACCGGCTGCGGCACCCGCCTGTCGGACTCGGCGTTCAGCCAGTACACGGTCAACCCGACCGCCAGCTCCCTGCCCGGCGCCGTCGCGCCGGTGCAGACCCCAGGGGCGCCGTTGCCGAGCAGCGAGCCCGGTGGCGTGTCCCCGATCACTCCCCCGACCGGCGTGGGCACCGGCCCGGTGCAGCCGACCGGGTCCGGCCACGGCGGGCCGGCCTCGTCGGGGCCCAGCACCGCCCCGTCCAGTGGCGGCGGCCAGGCCAACTTCGCCTCTGACACCGGTGTCACGGCGAACAGCATCACGCTGTGCAACGTCGTCACCGAAGGTGGCCCGTTCGGCCCGTACCAGTTCACTCCCAGCTACTACGGCGCCGCGGCGTACTTCGCCTACCTCAACGCACACGGCGGCATCGACGGGCGACAGGTCACCTTCGACACCCACCCCGACGACGGCTCGGACTCCGGTGACCTGGAGGAGATCCACACCTGCATCGACACCGACCACGCGTTCGCGTTCGTGGCGAACAACATCTACGAGTACGCCGGCGCGCCGTACGTCTACCAGAAGGGCGTGCCGGACATCGGCAGCCAGCCGATCTCGACGTACTACTACAAGTACCCGAACCTGTTCTCGATCGACGGCCTCAACCAGATGGGCAACGGCAAGACGCTCGGCGACAACAACATGGCCTACCGGTGGGACGAGGAGGCGACCTACTTCAAGCAGAAGGAGCACATCACCCACGCCGGCGTCGTCTACTACGACCAGGCCAGCTCGCGGTACGGCGCGAACGAGCTCATCGAGGACTTCGAGCACGCCGGCGTCAAGGTCAGCCAGTACCAGGTCAACCTCGGCCTGCCGAACTTCGCCTCCGCGGTCGCGCAGATGAAGGCCGACGGCGTCGACCTGGTCGCCGACGCGGTCGACCTCAACGGCACTCAGAAGCTGTGCCAGGCGATCGAGCAGAACACGCCGTTCCTCAACCAGATGAAGGTCCACCTGTCGACCATCTCCGACTGGGCGCAAAGCCTCGGCAGCGACTTGTCAGGCACGCCCGGATGTCTCGGCAAGAGCTGGAGCGACGGCTACACGCTGAACTTCGACGACACCTCCAACCCGGAGGTCGCGAAGTTCCAGGCCGCGATGAAGCAGTACTTCCCGAGCGACCTGGTGCACAACCACGAGTGGGCCTTCGAGGGCTGGATCGGCGCCGAGTGGTTCACCGAGGCCGCCGAGTCCTGCGGCGCCGACCTCACCCGCAAGTGCGTCATCAAGTACATGGACACGAAGAAGGACTTCGGCGGCGACGGCGTGACCGTGCCCTACGTCAGCTTCGTCCACTACCCGCCGAGCTTCTACGCCAAGGCGACGAGACACTGCGTGTCCGCGGCCCAGTGGTCGGTCAGCGAGAACAAGTGGGTCACCCGGGCCAACCCGGCGACCACCTGCTTCATGGTCAAGGGCTACGGCTTCCAGCTCACCGAACCTACGTAGCGGCGAAGATCAACCGTGCCGCCGTCGCAACCGCCAGATCGACCGGTACGTCATCACGCAGGTAGGAGCTCAGCCGCTCCAGCATCGACAGCAAGCCCAGGCCTGCGACCCGGCCGTCGACCTGCTCGGCGAGTGTCGGGTCGATGAGCGCGGCCAACGCCTGCGCGAGCGGCCCGAGCGCGTCGCTGGCCAACGCCTGCATCAACGGGTCGGGATCCCGGTCGTCGAGCCAGACCCGGATCACGGGACCGTCGTCGTGGTAGGCCGCGACGAACTCGCCGACCCACGACTCGAGGGTGGCGCGCTCGACCGGCCGTGGCAGTGCGACCAGGGCGCCGGTGAGGCCCCGCAACCGCTCGGCGGTGCCGACGGCGAGCCGGTGCAGCAGGTCCTCCTTGTTGCGGAAGTACAGGTAGAACGCGCCGTGCGACGTACCTGCGACCGCGACGATGTCGTCGATGCGGGCCGCCGCGTAGCCGTAGCGGCGGAAGCACTCCCGCCCGGCCGCGAGGATGCGTTGCACGGTGTCCTCGCCACGCCCGCGGCCCGGGCGCACCACGTCTCGGTCGCCCGGCGGAAGCCATGCGGGCGCCTGCGCCATCGCAGCAGCGTAACCAGAGGCGACGATGGCGGTCATTGATCCGATCGCCGCCCCGGCCGGAGTCGACCGTCGCGACCAGCTGCTCGAACAGGCCCTGGTCGTGTTGTCGCGGCGCAGCTATGCCGACACCCGCGTCGAGGACATCTGCAGCTGCGCAGGTGTCTCCCGCGCGACGTTCTATCGCTATTTCGAGGGCAAGGACCAGCTCTTCGACGCCCTGGTCGACCGCATGATGACCGAGGTCCTGGAGACCGCCGAGCACCTCGGTGCGGTCACGCCGGACGCCGCCGGCCGCGCGACGCTCGCACGCTGGCTGGCCGACCTCGTCTCGATCACCGAGCGCTGGGGGCCGTTGGTCGACGAGGTCAACATGCTGCGGGCCGGCAACCCCCAGGCGCGCGCCCGGGCCGTCGTCCTCACCGGCCGGTTCGCGGACCTGCTCGGCGAACGGTTCGCGGCCGGAGGCGTCAGTGACGTCGACCCGAGGACGGCCGCACTGGCGATCATCGCGATGACCGACCGCACCGCCCATCAGGTGCGCACCTGGCACGTCGACCTCGACCGTACGGCGGTCGTCGATGCGCTCGCGACCTTGGCCATGCGGATGCTCCACCCCGCGCAGAAGTGAACGTGGCAGGCTGACGGGCTATGGCCGGTTGCGAGCACGCCCCGATCACCGAGCAGGACGGCATCCTGACCGTCACGTTCAACCGGGTCGAAAAGCACAACGCGATCACGCCCGAGATGACCGCCGCGCTCTGGGAGGCCCTCGACCTGTTGTCGATGCGCGATGATCTGCGCTGCCTTGTGATCACCGGGACCGGCAAGTACTTCACCGCGGGGATGGACCTCTCGACGCAGGTCGGGTCGAGCCCGGGCAACCCCGACACCGAAGGCCAGCACCCCGGCTGGAACTTCCGGCGCAACTACCGCAGCCATCATCTGCTCTACGACGAGATCGAGTCGATCGAGAAGCCGGTGGTCATCGCTTGGCAGGGCATCGCGCTCGGGGCAGGCGTCGAGATGGCGGTGTCGTGTGACTTCCGGTTCTGCACGCCGCAGGCGCAGATGGGACTGCCCGAGGTCAACATCGGGGTGATGGCCGGCAGCGGCGGGACCAGCCGGCTCACCCGGATCGTCGGGCCGGCGTGGGCGAAGTACATCGCGATGGCCGGCATACGGGTCGACGCCGATCGCGCGCTCGCCATCGGCCTGGTCCACGACATCTTCCCGGCCGAGACCTTCCTCGACGACGTCTACGCGTTCTGCCGGAAGCTGACCGCGATCTCCCCCGACGTACTCGGCGTCGCGAAGCTCGCGATCGACATGTACGCCGACGTCGACCGCACGACGCAGCGGCACATCGATCGGATCGCGGTGCACGGCCTGGTGCAGTCCGGGGAGTTCGACAAGGCGCGCGAGCGCTTCAACTAGAGGCAGCCGTCGTCCGGCATAGCCACGCTTGCACCGGCAATAAGATCACCACAAATGGGGATCGACCATCGCTAGCGGGGCGAGCATCGCGATCGCGGTGCCTTGCGGCGTGGGTGCGGCCATCACCTTCGCGATCGCGAACGTCGAGCAGATGCGCGCCGCGCGTCGTACCGAAGCGCCGGCCGAGGTCAGCACAACACTGCTCGTCCGGCTGGCCAAGGACCGCAGCTGGCTCATCGGGCTCGCCACGTCCGTCGGGGGCTACGGCCTGCAGGCGATCGGGCTGTTCCTCGCGCCGGTCGTCCTCGTGCAGCCGCTGATCGTCAGCGAGCTGCTGTTCGCGTTGCCACTCGCCGCCTGGTACGCGGGTCGCCGGCTCGGCCGTCGTGAGTGGACGGGCGCGGTGCTGGTCGCCGCCGGGATCACGACGTTCGTGCTGATCGGCAACCCCTCAGGAGACAGCAGTCACATCACGACGACGGCGACCTTCGCCATCAGCGTCTTCACCGGCGCGGGGGTGGCGATCGTCGTCGCGGTGGCCGAGACGTTCGCGAACCGGCCGATGATCCGGGCCAGCGGTCTGGCACTCGCATCCAGCGCCTGCTTCGGCATGCTCTCGGTGATGACCAAGGTCGTGGGACGGCAGTTCCAGCACGACGGCATCCGCACGCTGTTGCACTCGCAGTGCTACCTGCTCGCCGTCTTCGCGATCACCGGGCTGTTGTTGTCGCAGACGGCGTTCCGGATCGCGCCGCTGTCGGTGTCCTTGCCGATGATCGACATCGGCGAGCCTGCCTTCGGGTCGCTGCTGGCCATCCTCGCGCTGCACGAGCACCTCGCTCTCGGGTCAGGCACCGCCGTGGGTGTCGCCTTGTCCGCGACCTGCGCCACGCTCGGCGTGGCCGTGCTGAACTCCTCGCCGCTGGTGCACGCTGCTCAGGCGCAGGTGACCGCCCAGGTGGAAGCGGTCACCATCAAAGGCTGCTAGTCAGACCGCGATCGCGGCGAGCTTCGCGCGCAGGTAGTCGGCGGCGACCACCGGTTCGTGCTCGACGATCCCGACCGGCGGTGGGACGCTGCGGATGACGGCGGCCGGGTCCGCCTCGTGGAAGTAGACGAGCGACATGAGGTCCTCGTCCGGCGCCGACGCGTCCGGAGCGAGCACCCGATGGCGGTTCGACAGCCAGCGGTCCCCGCTCCACCGCGCCATCAGGTCGCCGATGTTGATGGTGAACGCGCCGTCGACCCAGGGGGCGTCAGCCCACTCGCCGTCCTTGCCCAGCACCTGCAGCCCGCCGGTGCCGAGCTGGCGGTCCAGGATGGTGAACGTCCCGAAGTCGGTGTGGGACCCGATCCGCAGCTGCCCAAGCGCAGGCTCGCCGATCTCGCGAAGGGCGGGGTACCAGTGCGTGTAGAACGACCACGTCGGATGACCGGCCTGGTCGAGGAAGTGACGGTCCGGCAGACCGAACGCGACGGCAGCGATCTCGAGCAGCTCGTCGACCAGGCCGCGCATCTTCTCGACGTACGCCGTGACCGCCGTCCGGTACTCGGGAACCTCGGCCGGCCACACGTTGTCGGTGAACCACTCGCGGTCGATCGCCGGGTCGCCGGTGGGGGTGAAGCAGGCGATGTTGAACGACTCCTTCAGATCCGGCGGGGCGGTCACGCCCTCGTCGGAGTTCGCGTTCGCTTCCGCGCCCATCGGGGTCCAGCCGCGCGGCATCCAGGTGTCGCCGCCGACCTGCGAGCGGTAACGCTCCTTCACCGAGGCGGGCAACCGGAAGAAGCTACGCGACGTCTCACGGACCGCGTCGCGCAGCGACACATCGACGCCGTGATTCACGATCAGCAAGAACCCGATCTCGCGCAGCGCCACGTCGACCGCGTGGGCGACCTTCGCGCGGCCGTCAGCAGTTCCCTCGAACCACGGCGCCAGGTCGATCACCGGTACGGCGGAGCAGACAGCCACGATGCGGACCATATCGGGAGGTTCGTTCGTCACCTGCGTCGAAGTTGGCGAGCATGAAGCGACGCCCGGCCATTGCGGTCGTGACTGTCTTGATGACCGCAACCGGAGTCGGTGCCGCGGCCGCCTCCAACGCGACATCGAGCCCGACCGGCATCAGCCGGGCGGCAACAGCATGGGCCCTCGCCGACTCGTTGCCTCACGTCAGCAGTGGGCACCGGCCCGGGCCGGACATCCTCTACGCGAAGCCGGCGGTCGCACCTCAGCTCGACAACCGCGGGATCTGGAAGGCCCCGCCGATCCTGGTCTCCGGGACGTCGGCGTACCGCGACGGCGAGTGGATGTACCAGGACTACCTCTACGACGACCACGGCGCGCTCGGCGTCCTCGACCCGACGACGCCGTACAAGCTGGTCGACTTCCTGTTCTCCTCGACCGCCGGCACCTACACGTACCCGACCGCGAAGAAGTACGCCGACAACGCCGCCGACCTCGTCGAGTTCCGGACCAAGCCACTCGCCGACGCAACCGCGTTCCGCGTCACCCTCAACAGCCTCACCGACCCCTCCCTCGTCGGGTTCACCATCGCGCTCGGCGACTCGGCGCAACCGCGGGCGTGGCCGTACGGCGCGGGGGTCAGCTCACCCGCGGCGTACTTCGTCACCGTTCACGGACGGACCGCGACGATGACCGACGCCGCGACCGGCAAGGCCGTGACGCCCGCTCCGAGGGTGTCGGTGAGTGTGCGCCGCCACCAGTTCACCGTGGAGGTCCCGCACGCGGCGTGGAACCCGGGCGAGAGCACCGTGCGGATGACCGTCGGCGTCGGCCTGTGGGACGCCGCGCACGACGCCTACTTGAAGCCGGCGCTCGGTCCGGCGACCGCGACCACGCCGGGTGGCGCCGGGCCGACGGCGGCCGCGATCGTCAACGTCGGGCCGCGCTACCACGAGCCGTGGCCGGACATCCACGCTCCGACCGAGACCATCGCCGACACCGCCGCCGGCGGCTTCGTGCAGGGTGCGATGTGGCGCGAGCACGAGCAGGCGAGCGAGCTGGCGCTGGGGACCGTCACGCCGTTCCACGCCGAGGTCAGCTTCGCCAAGCTCCACCACGACGTGACGGACAACTCCGGCGTACCGACCTCCGGGTCGATGGACCGCATCCTCGCCAGCCACTACGCGTTCGGCCAGGGCCTGAACCCGGGCGGCGTCTGCAGCGAGCTGGTCGGCGGCGTCGACCTGGGCGCCGCCTGCAAGGGGCGCTTCGTCGGCAACCTGCAGCCGTACAACGTCTACGTTCCGCCCAGACCGGCGCCGGCGACCGGGTACGGACTGACCCTGCTGCTGCACTCGCTCTCGGCGAACTACAACCAGTTCGCGACGAGTGCCAACCAGAGCCAGCTCGCCGATCGCGGTGCCGGGTCGATCGTCATCACGCCGAACGGGCGCGGCCCCGACGGCGGCTACGCCGGCATCGCCGAAGCCGACACCTTCGAGGTCTGGAACGCGGTCGCCCACCTCTACCACCTCGACCCGAGCTGGGTCGACGTCAGCGGCTACTCGATGGGTGGCTTCGGGACCTACCGCCTCGCCGAACGCTGGCCGGACCTGTTCGCGCGTGCGTTCTCGGTGGTCGGCGAGGCCAGCCCGGCGTCGGGGCTGCCCTCGCTGCGCAACGTCCCGGTGCTGGCGTGGAACGCGACCGCCGACGAGCTCGTACCGATCGACGAGACGCTGCAGAACACCGCCCAGATGACCAAGGACGGGTTGCGCTACGTCGAGGACGTGTTCACGGTGTCAGACCACCTGACGCTGGCAACCAACGACCAGTACGGACCCGGCGCGCAGTGGCTCGGCACGCATCGCGTCGACCGCAACCCGGCACACGTCACCTACGTCGTCGACCCGTCGGGCGACTCGGCCCTGGGCAAGGTGGTCGCCGACCACGCGTACTGGCTGTCCGGGCTGAAGGTGAGCAAGCCTGGCGCGATCGGGACGATCGACGTGCGCTCTGAAGGCTTCGCCGGCGGCGACCCGACGCCGTCGGGGGAACGCTACGGCGCCGGCGTACTGACCGGCGGCACGAAGGTGGCCATTCCCTACGTGCAGTTCAGCCAGACCTGGGGCGCGGCGCCGAAGACCGCCCGCCGCGACGTACTCGACGTGGCGGCGACCAACATCGCGCGCGTCGTCATCGACGTACGACGGGCCCACGTCGACTGCAACGCGAAGGTGCACCTGACCAGCGACGGCCCGGTCCACGTCACCCTCGCCCCCTGCTCGAAGTAGCACACAACCCCGCCCACGAACCGGACACGACGCCGCAACTCCGGCAAAAGGACCGGGGTTGTGTGCTACTTCGAACCCGGGGCGGGCGTCAGGGCGGCGGCAGGCCGGGCCCGGCCGCGTGGGACCATTCGATGGGGCGAACGCTATGAGGCACGAGATCCGGATGAGACGACTTCGCGGTACGGCGGCGGCCGCCGTAACTGCCCTCGCCGTACTCGCCGGCTGCTCCTCCGGCTCCGGGAACACCCCCGTCGCGATCATCGGCGGAGGCACCCAGGCGAGCTTCGCCGGCGACCTGCTCCAACCGCCCACCCACGAGCCGTCGTTCACCCTCGAGGACACCTCGGGCCACCAATACGACCTCCGCGCCCGGACCGCCGGCAAGATCGTGCTCGTCTACTTCGGGTACACGCACTGCCCGGACATCTGCCCCACCCTCATGGCCGACATCGCCCAAGCCCTGCGCGAGTCGAGTACGGCGGTACGCCGCCACGTCAAGGTCGCCTTCATCAGCGTGGATCCGGTCCGCGACTCGACCACGGTCATCCGCACTTGGCTCGACCACTTCGACCCATCGTTCATCGGGCTGCGCGGCAGCATCCGCCAGATCATCGCGGTGCAGCACGAACTCGGGGTGCCGGCCAGCCAGGTGCGCCCGCACAGCAAGCACGGCTACACCGTGGAGCACTCCGCGGAGATCCTGGCGTTCACCCCGGACCACCTCGCGCATCTGCTCTACACCGAGGGACCGACCACGATCCAGGACATCAAGGGGGATCTCGCCGCCCTGGTGAAGGAAGGCAAATGGGGCGCGTGAGGCGGCGCCGCCTGGTTCCCGTGCTGCTCGGCCTCGTCTTTGCGGCGGCGGCCTGCGGCGGCGCCTCGTCCGGCTCCCTTCAGGTCACCGACACCTCCCTGGACGTGACCGGCGGTCACGCGCGGGTCGGCCCGCTGTCGATCACCCACGCCTACATCCCGGCGCCGGCGACCGCCTCGCTGGCCGCGGCGTACTTCACCGTGACGAACAGCGGCTCGACATCCGACCAGCTCCTACGGGTGACGTCGAGTGACTTCGCCAGCGCGACGCTGCACCGCTACGCGACCACCTCTGACGGCGCCGAGCAGATGGTGATGCTGCCCGGCGGCGCGGTCGTCCCCGCCCACGGGCAGCTCGTCCTCACGCCCGGTTCCTACCACCTGATGCTTCAGCAACCGGCCAAGGCGCTACGCCGGGGCATGGTCGAGCAGCTCACCGTCGTCTTTGCGAAGGCGGGCAGCGTCAACCTCACCGTTCCGGTCGTCGCCGACACCGGCCTGCCCGGGTCCCCGACCAGCTCGGCCGACCAGATGCCGGGCATGTCGATGCCCGGCATGTCGGTCGGCGCCACGACGACCGGCCGGTCGCCGCCGTCCGCACTGGCGCTACCGAAGCTCACCGCGTCCCGGCTGTTCTCGATGTGGTCGTTGCACGTCTGGTCCGCGCTGGCCGCGGCGCTGCTCCTGATCGGCTACCTGATCGCCCTCGCGACCGCTCGACGGCGCGGCGCGTCCTGGCAGCACCGGGCGACCGCGTCCTGGCTCGGCGGGGTCGCGGTGCTCGTCTTCACGACCCAGGGCGGTCCGCGCGTGTACGACGACGCGTTGTTCTGGGTGCACATGGTCGGGCACCTGCTGCTCGTGATGGTGGTGCCGGTGCTGCTGGTCGCGGGCCGCCCGCTCGACCTGACCAGCGCCGCACTGCCGACCACAGCGAGGGAACGGTTCGACCGCGCGTTGCGCGGCAGGGCGGTGTCACTCGTCACCAATCCCGGCGTCGGGCTGGCGCTCTACGCCGCGGTGATCGTCGGGACGCACCTCACCGGCTTCATGAACCAGATGATGCTCCACCCGTGGCTGACCGGCGTCGAACAGCTGATGTACGTCGTCGCCGGCACGCTGTTCTTCCTGCCGCTCATCGGCGACGCGCCGATCCGCTGGAAGCTGTCGGCGCCGTTGCGCATGGCGATGCTCGTCGTCGCGATGCCCGTCGACACCTTCACCGGCGTGGTGCTGGGCCAGACCAACTCCTACCCCTGGCCGATGATGGCCGCGATGCACCCGGCGTGGGCACCGAGCCTGCTCACCGACCTCCACGCCGGCGGTGCGGTGATGTGGGTGGGCGGCGACGCGATCATGGCTGTCATGTTCGGCGTGGCCGCGGTCGGCTGGGCGCGGGCCGCCGGCACGGGTGCCACCTCTGACCTGGGCGGCTGGCTCGACTCGGCGCGGGCGAACTACCAGCACGACCTGGTCGGCGCGCGGCCGGTGAACGACGGCGAGCCGGCACCGACCGCCGATCCGGACAGCGACGAAGCCCTCGCGGCGTACAACGACTACCTGCAGCGGCTCGGGGACCGCAGGCGCTGAGACAGCAGAGCCGCGTCATCGCCGGTACTCGGCATGCGCCGCGGCGGTCGCCACGTCACGTGGGTAGGTCCGCATCGCCTTGAACAGATAGAACGCGCTCGCGACGAGCGGCACCAGCATCACGAGGAACGTCCAGCGCAGCGCGCCTTTGCCGCCGCCGAACACGACGTCGGACACCACGCCGAACAGCATCGGCGCCAAGGCCTGCGCAGCCGTGCGCAGGAACGTGCGGATGCCCTCCGCGCGCCCCCACAGCGGCGCCGGCATGATGTCGAGCCGGGCGGCGTTGAGTGGCGGATTCTGCGCCGACAACCCGAACGCGGCAAGGATCAGGTACGGCAGCGCCCGCATCGGGTGGTGCGTCATCAGCGCCGGAATGAACGCCCCGGCGGCGATCGCCGAGCCCACCGCGGCGACGAAGACGCGTGAGTTCAGGAACTTCCGCTTCAGCATTCCGTCGCCGAGCCGGCCGCCGATGAGGACACCTGCGACCGCGCCGATCCCGACGACCAGGATCAGCAGGTTCGCGAGCGCGGTGTTCACGCCGTACTGGTTCTGCGCCATCTCGACGCCGAAGGTCTGCACCCCGGTCAGATAGAAGTAGCCGCACGCGCTGGCGATGATCATCACGACGTTGGTACGGATCGACATGATGTAGCGCGTCGCCTGCCAGAAGCCCATCAACCGCGGATCCATGTCGAGCACCTGGTCGTGCTCCGGCTCGATTCCCTTGTGGCGGGAGACGTCGTGCGCCACGTTGTCGACCGTCTCCTCGACCACGTCGAGCGGCTCGTCGATCACCAGCGCTCGGCGCGGGATCTCGGTGGCACCGTCGGGGATCATGCCGGCGCCGCCGCGCATCGGCTCGGGCAGCCGCAGCACCATGCGCCCGAGCAGGAACGCGGGCACGGCCAGGAGCAGGAAGGACAACCGCCAGGACAGAGCCGACACGTCACCGGTCACCGCGAAGCCGACGCCCCCGCCGAGCAGCTCGCCGGCCAACACGTAGCTGTAGATCCGGCCGCGTTCCCCGCTCGGGAACCAGTCGCCCAGCATCGACGCGATCACCGGCCCGGCAGAGGCCGTCACCACGCCGAGGGCGAGCCGGGCGATCAGCAGGTGGGTGAACGAGTGCACCAGCGCGCTCCACACCATGCACGCCCCCCACAGCAGGATCGACAACCCGAGCAGCCGGGTGCGCTTCATCCGGTCGGCGAGGGCGCCGAACGGCAGGCTCGCGATCGCCGCCACGACGCAGTTCACCCCGACCAGCAGGCCGATGTCGGAGTTGGAGATGTGCAGGGCGTTGCGCAGCGGCGTCGCCGACGCCCCCACGGTCGCGGTGTCCGCGCTGGACAAGGCGAGCACCCCGCCGAGTACGACGACGACCTGTGTGCGCGCGGGACCGCCGAAGAACCTCTCGATGCGCCGCCACGTCCACCTGGCGACCCGCGCCGGCACGCCGCGCTGAGGGGGTGGCACGCCGCGCTGCCGCTCCGGCAGCGGGATCGTGCTCACGACCGACAGTCTTGCGCGTCAGCCAGCTTCCCAGCGCCGGAGCAGCGCAAAGCCCGCGACGACCAACGAGAGGGCGCCGAGGGCGAGTCCCGCGATCGCGAGCCCCCGGTTGAGGTTCTTCGAGGAGTGGCCGCCCGCTGCGGTCGATGCGAGGTGTCGAGGCAGGTGAAGGGTCGGCGCGGGAAAGTCCGGCTCCGGGCCGCCCTTGGGCGCCGTCTCGATCCAGCGCACGACCTTGCCGTTGCTGTAGGTCTGCAACGCCTTGAACGTCAGCGACGGCACCTTCGGCAGGTCACTCACGTCGATGTCGAAGTCCTGGTAGCCACCCACCGGGATGTGGCCGCCGGTCCACGTCACCTCTGAGACGGCCTGAGTGATCGGCCCGTCATCGGTCTGGACCGGCTTGTTCAGCGTGATGTTCTTCACCGCGAACTGCCAGCCGTCCAGCGGCTGCACCAAGACGCCGAGCAACGGCGTGTCCGTCGGCAGGAACACCTGCAGCTTCACCGTCGTCGCGTTGTCCATCTCGTTCGGCGTGCGGAAGGACAGCACCGCGTCGCTGCCGCCACGCACCGCGTCGTACGAGTGCACCGTGACGTGGGCAGAGGCCGGCAGCGCTGCGGCCAGTACGACGATCGGCGCAACCACCACCACGGTGGCCAGCCGGCGAAGGCGAAGCATCGGGTCTCCTCTGCTGGAGCTATTCGATAGGGACGGTAGCGGTGACCGCGACCTCGTTGATCGGCGAGGTCTGGATGTCGAGCTGGACCTGCCACGAGCCCCGGTCCGGGAACACGACGGTCGCGAGCTCACGGCCGGTCCCGGCGGGCCGGAACGTGATCGGAAGCGGGCCGACCGACGGATCGACCTCGGTGAGCGAGCCGGTGATCTTGTCGATCCGCTGTGCTGCGCCGTCGAGCCGGCGGGTCGACGCGACCAGATCGACGCTGCCCACTCTGGTGTGGTCGAGGTGAACGGTGACGACGATCCCGCCGTCGGTCGCCGACTGCGTGTACGGCGGGGCGTAGACCTCGTAGGCCTGGGCGGTGCCGGTGAGTGCGGCGGTCACCCCGAGAATCGCCACGGCCACGGCGAACTCCGCAGCGACCGACCTGCGCAGCCGGGACACCTGTCGCGCCGCGAGCCGACGGGAGATCACCGCGATCGCGATCACCACCACCACGATCGCGGTCTTCACCAGCAGCAGCACGCCGTACCTCGTCGCGGTGAACGCACCCCAGTGCCGCACGTTGCGCCAGGTGGCGAACAACCCGGTGGCGACGATCAGCGCGACGGCCGCGAGCGCCCAGTCCGAGAACCGGGCCACCACCGCAGCAGCGGCGTCGTCACCCACGCTGAGCACACCGACAACGAGCAGCAGCAGTCCACCGAGCCAGATCGTCATCGCGGCGACGTGGGCAAGGTCGGCGATGAACGCCAGCGGCACCAGCGACCCGGTCGAGGCGTGACCGGCGTAGGGCCAGGTGGCGGCAAGCGCCAGCGTCACCCCGGAAGCCGCGTAGCGCCTGGCCCGCTCGTGGTCGCGGGTGATGAGGAAGATGTCGGCGAGCACCACGACGAGGGCGAGCCGCTCCATGCCGGCCCTGCCGAAGCGACCGTCCGTCCCGAGCCGCAACACCGAGCGGTGCAAGGCGTGGGCGAGCGGTACCCCGGCGGCCAGCGCACCTTGCACGACGAAGCCGGCGAGGGTCACCACGGCCAGACCGATCCCGCCGCCGAGGATCGTCCAGCGCACCCGCCGCAACGCCAGGCCGGCCGGCCACAGCCACAGCGCAGCGACGAGCAGTCCGGGGCCGGCCACCAGTCCGAGGTAGCCAAGGCCGCGGATCACTCCTGATGCGCTCAGCGTCGCGGGATCCTGCCGGACGGTCGGCGGGGCGCCCGTCACCTTCGTCCGGTGCCCGATCGAGAACTCGAAGCTGCCCGACACGATGTGGGTGTCGGCGGACGTCACCCGCCAGGTCACCGTGTACGTGCCGTCGGCGAGCCCCGGCGGCAGCGTGGTCTCGACCGTGTCGCCGCGGCCGTTCGGATGGGTGGTGGGCCCCACCTGCACCGCACGCAGCTTGTCGTCGTACACGCGCAGTGCGTCGCTGGCGGTGACGACCGTCTCGTCGTAGGTGAGGACGACGACGGGCGGCTCGGTCTTGACGACGCTGTCCGCCGCGGGCGAGCTGTGTTCGAGGACCGCGTGAGCGCTCGCCGGGAACGCGACCGCGATCAGGAAGCCGAATGAGGCGCAGGCGACGAAGGCGCCGCGGGAAAGGCACCGCCATCGGTTCCCGCCAACGGCCAGCATCGCGCCTTATTCTGCCTCGTGCTCAGTCGCCGGGCGTTCCTGGGTGCTGCTGCCGGAGCCGGGGTGATGTTGCCGGCGCAGCTGCGCGCCGCTCCGTTGCTCGTCGACACCGGCGCCGCGCACGGTCTGGCCGGAACCCGCACCACCGACGTCGTCATCGTCGGGGCAGGTCTCGCCGGGCTGACCGCCGCACGCCGGCTGGTCGCCAAGGGGGTGCGCGTCGTCGTCCTCGAAGCCCGCCACCGCGTCGGCGGGCGCACGCTGTCCTACGAACTGCGGGACGGGCGCGTCCTCGACGTCGGCGGGCAGTGGGTCGGCCCGATCCCGGGCGAGACCACCTCGTCGACGATCCCCGGCCAAGCCGTGCAGCGGACTCAGCACCGCATCTTCGATCTCGCCAAGTCGGTGGGCGTCCACACGTTCAAGACCTACGACTCGGGCTCCTACGTCAACGAGACGGTGTCAGGGCTTCGTACGACGGACAGCGGCACCCGGCTCCCGATCGACCTCGGCGACGTCGGCGGCGCGGAGACCCTGCTGCTGTGGAACGAGCTGGCCAAGCAGGTCGACCCCACCCATCCCTGGGACTCGCCGAGCCGCGAGCAGGCGCTCGAGTGGGACTCGATGACGGTGGACACCTGGATGCGCCAGAACCTGGTCCCGCCGGGCCAGGGTCCCGAGTCCGAGCTCTACGCCCTCACCGCGCTCGCCGCGCAGTCGGTCAGCGGCCCGTGCGATCCGCGGGACATGTCCTTCCTCGACATGCTCGTGGCGATCGCCACCGCCGGGACGATCGACAACATGATCAACACCGGCGGCGGCGCCCAGGACAGCCGGTTCATCGGCGGTGCGCAGCGGGTCTCGATCAAGGTGGCGGCGCAGCTCGGCGACCGGGTCGTGCTGGGCGCGCCCGTCCGCTCGATCTCTCAAAACCGGCGCGGCGTGGCCGTGGCCGGCGACGGGTTCGCCGTGACGGGCAAGGCGGTGATCGTCGCGCTGCCGCCGACGTTGACCGGGCGCATCCACTACGACCCGCCGATGTCGCAGTTCGACGGTGGCACCCGCGACCAGCTCGTACAGCGCACCCCGATGGGGTCGACCATCAAGGTCCAGGCGTTCTACCCCCGGCCGTACTGGCGCGAGCAGGGGCTCGCCGGGCAGGCGACCAGTGATCGCGGCCCGATCAAGAGCACGTTCGACAACACTCCGTTCACAGCAGACGCCGCGACCACGAGCTCGCACGACGTGTCGCCCGGTGTCCTGGTGGGGTTCATGGATGCCGGCGACGCCCGCGAGTGGGCACGCAAGACGATGGCGCAGCGCCGCGAGGCGACCGAGTCGACCTTCGCCCGGCTGTTTCCCGGCGGCCCTGAAGCGATCGGCTACCTGGAGATGAACTGGTCGCTGGAGACCTACACCGGCGGCTGCTACGGCGTGTTCTTCGCCCCCGGGGTGTGGACGTCCTACGGGCCGGCGCTGGCTCGACCGGTCGGGCGCATCCACTGGGCCGGCAGTGACATCTCGCCGGTATGGAACGGCTACATGGACGGCGCGGTGTACTCCGGGGAGGTCGCCGCCGCCGAAGTGCTCGAGCAGCTCGGGCACCACGGGGTCGCGTTGCGCGACGAGCCGCCGGGCCCGAAGTCGACCGGGCGGCAGTAACGATTTGCGGAACTGTTGCGCGCGGCGACTACCCGGCCTGGGCTTCCGCGGCGGCGAGCAGCTCCTCCCACAGCGACAGCTTCACCCTGGCGTTGCCGCGCACTCCGCCGCGGGCGACCTCGGCGGCGTCGATCGCGTTCCAGCCGGCAAGCACGACAGGGGACTTCCCGCGCTCGGCGATGCGCTCCAAGGCGGTACCAGGGGTGACGTCGCGCGCCATGAGCCGGTCGTGGTCGGCGAGCAGGGACGCGACCGCGCCCTTCGCGTCGCTGCGGTTGGTGCCGATCACCCCGGTCGCGCCTCGCCCGATCCAGCCGCAGGCGTACTCCCCGACCTCGACCCTGCCTCCGACGACGCGGTGCTCCTCGTTCGGGATCACGTTGTTGTCCTCGTCGAACGGCACGCCCGGCATCGGCGTCCCGATGTAGCCGACCGAACGGAACACCAGCTGCGCCGGGATGTCGTACGTCGAGCCGTCCGGGCGCTCGCAGCGCAGCGCCTCGACGTGGTCGGTGCCGACGATCGCGGCGGGGCGGGAGTGGAAGTGCACGTGGAGCCGCCGCTTCGCGCCGGTCGGGGCACGGTGGGCCCACTCCTTGAACACCTCGAGGTTGCGCTTGACGTCCTTGTCGTCGGAGTCGACGCCGTCGACCTGCGCGGGGTCCACGACCACGTCCACGCCGGCGAGCTCCCCCATCTCCCGCAGCTCCTTGATCGTGAACTTCGCGTGCTCCGGGCCGCGCCGCCCGACGATGTGTACATCGGTGAGGGTCGACGCCCGCAACACCTCGAGCACGTCGTCGGGCACGTCGGTGGTGGCCATCTCCTCCGGGTCGCGGACGATCACCCGCGCGACGTCGATCGCGACGTTGCCGAGCCCGATGACGACGGCGCTGGTGGCGGCGAGCGAGTACGACGTGAAGAAGTCCGGGTGACCGCTGTACCAGTTCACGAAGGCGGTCGCCGCGACGCTGCCGGGAAGATCCTCGCCGGGGATGCCGAGCTTGCGGTCGATCGCTGCCCCGTAGGCGTAGACGACCGCGTGATAGTCCGCGAGCAGCTCCGCGACCGTCACGTCCGTCCCGACCTCGACGTTGCCGAAGAACCGTACGCAGTCGTGTTCGAGGATGCGCTGCAGCGTCGAGGCGAGGTTCTTCATCTTGACGTGGTCCGGAGCGACGCCGTAGCGAAGCAGGCCGAACGGCGCCGGCAACCGGTCGATGATGTCGACCCGCACGGGGTGGTCGGGCTGCGAACAGAGCGCGTCAGCGACGTAGATGCCGGCTGGGCCGGCACCGATCACTGCAACTCTGAGGTCGTTTTCGGCGCTCGTCACGGCGTCCATTCTGCAAAACTCACCCCGTCCGGCATCGGAGGGTCGTCAGCAGGGAGGCGGACGGGCGTTGTCCGAGCACCTCCTGAAGCTGCTGACCATCCCGCTGTTCACCGGGGTCATCGGCTACGTCACCAACTGGAGTGGCGTGGTCATGCTGTTCTATCCGGTGCATTTCCGGGGCGTGCGGGTGCGTCCACTCGTGCCGCTGGTCGGGCTGTTGCCGCGCAAGATCCAGCAGATTCCCGGCGTCATGCAGGCGGGCCTCGGCTGGCAAGGGATCATCCCGTCCCGGGCAGCCAAGATGGGCTCGATCGCCGTCGACAAGGGGATCTCGAAGCTCGGCAGCCCGCGCGAGTTCTACGAACAGCTGGAGCCGGACAAGATCGCCGAGCAGATCCTGGTCAACTCACGCCAGGACGTGCACGACCTCGTCGACCGGATCCTCGAACGAGAGCACGGCCAGCTGTGGCGCGACCTCCCGCCGCGAGCGCGCGCCGCCATTCACGACCGGGTCGACCAGCAGCTGCCCCAGGTGGTCCGTCAGGTGACGACCGAGATCGGTGAGCACATCGACCAGCTGCTCGACATCAAGCTGATGGTGATTCGCCGCATCAGCGCTGCGCCGGAGCTGGCCAACCGGATCTTCCTCGACGTCGGGCGCAAGGAGCTGAAGTTCATCCAGAACTTCGGCTTCGTGCTCGGCCTGCTCCTCGGCGTACCGCTGGCCTTCGTCACCGACGCCTTCCCGTACTGGTGGCTGCTGCCGATCGGCGGCGTGATCATCGGCTACATCACGAACCTGGTCGCGATCCGGATGATCTTCGAACCGGTCGCGCCACGCCGCTTCCTCGGCATGACCTTCCACGGCCTGTTCATGCGTCGCCAGCCGGAGGTCGCCGACGTCTACGCCGCCATCATCGCCAACGACATCGTCACGATCGCGAACATCGGCGACGACCTGATGCACGGACCCCGCGCGGACCGCACCAGGGCGCTGGTCGAGAACGCGCTACGCCCGGCGGTCGACGACGCGCTGGGACGCGCGTCGGGACTCGTCCGGGTCGCGATGGGCTCGAAGACCTACGACGCGATCCGCGAGTCGCTCGCGACCGAAGCCGTCGCCTACACCATGACCCCGTTCAACGACCCGGAGTTCGGCGCGCGACAGAACAAGGCGATCTTCAACCTGCTCGCCGCGCGGATGCGCACAATGGCACCGCACGACTTCGCGGAGATGCTGCGGACGGCGATCAAGGAGGACGAGTGGCTGCTCTACCTGCACGGCGCCGTCCTCGGCTTCGGGGCGGGCCTCATCCACCTCGCGATCTTCGGCTGACGAGTTGACCCGACAACCGCTGGTGCCCGACGTCGTCGAGCCTTCCGACGTGTCCGCGGTCCTTCGAGCGGCACCGTCGCTCGCCCGGTTCGCCGTCGCGGCGTGGTGGCGTACGACGGAGTGGACCATCGCCGCATCCATCAACACCGGCAACCGGGTGTTCCACGCCGCACTGTCCGGCCAGTCGCCGGCGGTGGTGCTGGCGACGCTGGGCGGCGAGCTGCGCACGAGCATCCGCGGCGTGCTCGGGATCGGCGACACGCCGTCCTATCCCGGCGTCGGCGTCCTCAACCGGGTGATCCCCGCCGAGCCGGTCGCCACGGTCGTCGAGCGTCCGCTCAAAGAGCTCGGCGCCGAGCTGCTCAAGCGCTCCAGCGACCTGTCGGTCGACGACGACCTCCATCCGGCGTACGTGCGGATCCTGAGCGAGCTCGCTCCCGACGAGGGCCGCATCCTGCGGCTGCTCGCCATCGAAGGACCGCAGCCCTCGGTCGACGTGCGCACCGCCCGCCCGCTCAACGTCGCGAGCCAGCTGATCGCGCCGGGCCTGACGATGATCGGCGCCCAGGCCGGGGCGCGGCACGTCGACCGGGTGCCGGCCTATCTCAACAACCTGTTCCGGCTCGGGCTGATCTGGTTCTCCCGGGAACCGGTCAGCGACCGGCTTCGCTACCAGGTGCTCGAAGCGCAGCCGGACGTGTCGGCCGCGATGAAGTCCGCCGGTCGCGGCCGCACGATCCGCCGCAGCATCGAGCTGACGCCTTTCGGTGAGGACTTCTGCCAGACCTGCCTTCCGCTGAACTGAGAGAAGGGAATGACGATGGACGTCATCAACCTGGGTGAGGCCGACGGCCTGCCGCCCGTGGACTGGGTCGCGATCGTCAGCAAGCTCGAGGCGGACTCGGCGCCGGATCCTGAGGCGCACAACGCCAAGTCGAAATGGTTGACCACCCTCAACGAGGACGGCAGCCCGCACGTCACGCCGGTCGGCGCCATCTGGCTCGATGGCACGTTCTGGTTCCAGACCGGCGAACGCACCCGCAAGGCCCACAACGTGGCCCGCGACCCGCGGTGCTCGCTGGCACTGTCGATCCGCGACGCCGACGTGGTCGTCGAGGGCGAGGCCACGAGGGTAACCGACGCGGAAACTGTCGCGCGAGCCGCGCAGGCGTGGGCGGCCGGCGGATGGCCGGCTGAGCCACACGAGAGCGGGACGGGGATCACCGCGCCGTTCAATGCGCCCGCGCAGGGGCCGCCGCCGTGGAACGTGTATCGCATCCAGCCGCGCTCGGCGACGGTAACGCTAGGTGTCGAGCCCGGCGGGCTGACCCGCTTCCGCTTCTGACCCCACCGTCACGAGCGAGTCGAGCGCCTCGATGGCCGCCGTGGTCATCGCCTCACTCGGCGGGCCTTCGCCGTACAGCTCCTGCTCGAGCGCCAGCACCGCCACCTCCATGCGTGACGTCGCGCCGCCGACTCGCCCGAGGTACTGCCGAGCCGTCTCCGCCGCCGCGCGTGGCGGTGGGCCGTGCCGGCTCGCAGTGACGCGCAGGTACGCCGCGAGCACCGGACCCGGCGGTGACCCCCTGGTACGCCGGCGCCGCCGGCGCAGGTCGAGCCCCTCGCCGGTGACCAGGCTGCGCACCACCCACCCGACGACGACGAGCACGGCGGCACCGACCACGGCCAGCGACAACCGACCGCCGGGCACCGCGGCGGCCACCGCGTCGAACGCGCGCGACAGCACGGAGTCACCGCCGCTGGGCCCGGGTGCGATCGGCACGCCGGCGGTCGGGTCGGCCGGCACCCAGCCGACCCCCGGGTAGTAGACCTCGACCCAGGCGTGGGCGTTGGAGGCGGTGTAGAGCCGTTGGGCGCCGTCCGGCTGCCCGTAGGCGAGGCCGCTCACCAGCCGGGTCGGCACCCCCAAGGTGCGCAGCATCACGGCCTCGGCGGAGGCGAACAGCTCGCAGAAGCCCAGATGCGTGTGGAACAGGAAGTCGTCGACCGCGTCCTTGCCCGACGACGGCACCGGAGCGTCGAGGGTGTAGGTCTCGTGGCTGCGCAGATACTGCTCGAGCTCGACGACCTGCTGGTAGCGGTTCGTGGCCCCGGCGGTGATCCGGTGCGCCAGCGCCGACACCTCGGTGGGCAGCTCCGATGGCAGCGCCGTCCACACCGGGTTGCCCGGGTCGGCTCCGCTCGCCGTTTCGAGCCGCCGCGCCGACGCGTCGGGAACGACCGAGGTGACGGTGTAGCCGCCGACGGCGCTGGTGGAGAACACCCGGACGTTCTGACCGGTGCGCACGATCCGGCGGACCTGGTCGGGTGAGCCGCTGATGCGAATCGGTACGCCGGGCGCCCAGATCAGCCCGCCCTCGGCCCCCGGCTCCACCACGACCCGGTCGCGGCGCGTGGTGCCCCCGATCGGGACCGGGTCGTCGGGGATCGGTGGGATCGCGGCCGACGGACCGTCCTCCTCGATCGTCGGCGACTCGCCGTCGTTGGCCCAGGAGCTGCCGGTGTAGGTCCGGAAGAACGTCCCTCGCCACAGCGAAGGGGAGCTCAGCGGCACCTTCAGCAGCGGGGTGTCCGGCAGGTCGCCACGCACCAGCAGGCTCAGGTCACCGAACCCCTCGGTGTCGACGCCCACGTCCGCGCGGTCGGCGAGGACGAAGCTCGACTCCTGCACGTGACGGGCCAGAACCCGCGCGAGGTCGCCTCCGCCCAGTCCGGACGGCAGCAGGAAGAAGACCAGCGCCCCGGCGACGAGAGTCGCGACGACCGGCCCGAGCTCGTCGAGCTGCCCGAAGGTGTCGGGCCGTTGCCGACTGGTCGCACCGACGACCTCGGTGGCGACTGCGCCGTCGGCGTACGCCGCCGTCGTCTGCACCTTCGCGATCGCGATCAGTACGACGACCCAGGCCGTGACGAGCAGCGCACCGACGCCTGCCGTCTTCGCGCCCGCCGCGGCGGCAACCAGCACCCCGGTGGTGACGGTCAGCCACACCCGGTGCTCGCGCGGCGTCCGCGCCTGCGGCGCCATGATGAGCGACAGGACCACCAGCGCCTCGGTCAGCGACCGCAGCGTCGAGGTCGGGTCGACGATGCCCTGCCGGCCTTGGCTGATGGTGCGAAAGGCGATGATCGTCGAGAAGATCGCGACGCTGCCCACTCCGGCGTTGCGGGTCAGCACAGCGCGGGCCGGGTTGACCGGGCCGCTCGGCCGCGCCACCGCGAACGTGAGCGCCAGGGTGAGAGGCAACGCCCACCACGGCACCATCCCCGCGGCCGTCGCGGCGACCTGCGCGATCGCGCAGCCGGCGCCGCACCATCTGCGAGCCCGCAGCTCGTCGGCCGTCATCGTCGCGCCTGCGTCGCGAGCTCGGCAGCCGACACGACCGCACCGGCGCCACCACCACGGGCCGCGATCCCCAGCGCCTCTGGTGAGGCGGCCCCCAGCCACAGCACGATCGCGCCCCCGCCCGCGGCCTGCAGCCCGGCCCGCAGCTGCTCCGTGGTCACCGGCCTGACCGGATCAACGGCGGCGAACCAGTCGAGCGCGTCGGTCGGCCGTGAGACGGTGACCGCCGGCCCGTCCGCGAGCAGCACCACACTGCGGCCGTCGCGCAACGCGTGCAAGGCGGTCGCGGCAACCCGGGCGAGCAGGCTCTCCGGCCCGTCACCGGCGCCGAGCGGCGCCACCACGACGAGCAGCGTCGGATGTCCGGGGCGTTCTCGCTCCATCACGACCAGCTCGTTACGACGAGCCGACGCACGCCAGTGGATCGCCGACCGGGCATCCCCCGCGCGCCACTCGCGGATGCCGTAGAAGTCGACCCCGCCGCCACTTCGCGAGGAGCCGCCGCGGCCGTAGAGCTCGCCGGACGTCGGGTCAGGAAGCCGCAGCGGTGGGGCAGGAGCCGGATGCACCCAGCCGGTCTCGGGCAGCCGGACCCGGGACCGGCGTACCCAACCCCCCAGCGGCGAGTAGGCCTCGAGGTCCACCCGCCCGCCGTCGGCCCAACACCCCCTTCGCAACGGCATCGCGGTGCGCTGGCCGACTGCCCGCTCGCCGGCCCGCAGCGCCGGCGTGACGAACCGGCCCACGTCCAGACCCGGCGCGTGGTCGATCAGCACCACCGGGCGGCGGCCGCCGATCCGGGCGCCGCGCGAGGTGACACTGAGCTGGACGGTCGTCTCCACGCCGACCGCCATCCGGGCGGGCGTGTGACGCTCGACGCTGTCCAGGGCCGCCCCGGGCGTCAGCAGCCAGTCACCGATCACCGCACCGACACCGGCAGCCGCCGCGAGCGTGACTCCGGTCGAGTGGATCAACCGGCCGAGCAGCTCCAGCAACGCTGCGAGCAGCAGGATCAGCGACGTGCTGCGGGTCGGACGCGGGAGCAGCCGGACCCGGTCCAGCACGCTCAGGCTCCCGACAGCGGAGCGGGCACCCTCGCCACGATGTCGGCGATCACCTGCTGACCGCGCGCGTGGCCTCCGTCGTCCCCGGCCAGCACGAGCCGGTGGCCGAGCACCGGCACCGCGAGCGCCTTCACGTCGTCGGGCAGCACGTGGGGCCGGCCCTGCAGCACCGTCCGTGCCTGCGCGCAACGAACCAGTGCGAGGGCAGCGCGCGTGCTCGCGCCGATCGCCACGCCGGGGTAGCTGCGCGTCGCGTTGACGACGGCGACGGCGTAGCCGAGCACCGACTCGGCGACGTGGACGGTCCGCACGGCGTGGCGGAGAGCGGGCAGCTCGCCAGGCTGGATCACCGGGCGAAGCCCGTCGACGGTAGGAGCGACCAGCTGCTCACGAACGATCTGGCGCTCGACGTCCTCGGCGTTCTGGCCGGGGTGGACCAGCGCGGTGAAGCGGTCGAGCTGGCCCTCGGGCAGCGGGTAGGTGCCCCACTGCTCGTAGGGGTTCTGCGTGGCGAGCAGGACGAACGGGTCCGGCAGCACGTGCCGCACCCCGTCGACCGTGACCGCCGACTCGTCCATCGCCTCGAGCAGCGCGGACTGGGTGCGCGGCGACGCCCGGTTGAGCTCGTCGACGAGCACCACGTTCGCGAACAACGGGCCGGGTACGAAGGTGAACGCGCTGCGCGCCGGCTCCCAGACCGACGAGCCGGTGATGTCCGCGGGCATCAGGTCGGCCGTCGCCTGCACCCGGCGAAACGTCCCACCCATCGCCTGGGCGAGCGCGCGAGCCATCGTGGTCTTGCCCGAGCCGGGGACGTCCTCGATCAGCACGTGGCCGCCCGAGATCACCGCCGCGACGGTCAGCTCGACGGCCGCCCGGCGGCCGAGAACCACCCGCTCGACGGCATCCACGAGCGACCGAGCCTGCTCGTGAGCAGACCCGGGCGCGGCCATCGGCGACGCCGTCACGAGCGAGCCCTTCTGATGCGCGTTGTGATCCCTACTTCGACCATCGACCAGATCGGCTTCAAACTCAACCTCGCGGCGGCGACTACTCCCGGACGAACTCGCGGACCGTCCCGTCGAACCCGCTGACGAACAGCGCTCCGTCGCGCCACCCGTGACCGGTCCCCACGGTCACATCGGACGGGTTACCCAGCCCGCTGGCGATCAGGCATGACCGCCCGGTCTGCGGGTCGAAGCTGAACAGGTCCCCAGCGCCGTTTCCCGGGACGTAGAGCACGCCGCGGGACATCGTGAGGTCGTCCAGCAGCTGGACCGGCGAACCACCGACCTGCGACAGATCGCCGATCTGCGTTGCGGCGTCCGGCTTCGCCATCGGGATCCGGACGACCGGTCCGCCCACCGTGAAGGTCTGGTCGACGTACATCACCTTGCGCCGGGCATCGATCGCGATCCCATTGGTGTCGGACGCCGTCGACCAGTCCGTCGTGACCTTCGGGTGGCGACCGAGGGAGATGCGGGTGACCCCGGTCCCGGCACCGAGGTCGCGGGTCACGTACGCCGAGCCGTGGCTGATCGCGAGACCGTTCGGCATCGTCAACCCGGTCGCGACGGTGGTCAGCTTGCCGGTGTCGAGGTTCAGGCTCGTCAGCGTGCCGTCGGCTCGGCTCAAAGCGCCGGAGGCGAGCGCGTCCCCGGTCGGGAACATCACGGTGTCCTTCCCGTGCCACACGAGCTGGCCGGGGCTCGACACCTTGGCGAGCACGGTCACGTGACCGTTGGGGGTCAGCCGTTCGATCGCATTGCCGGTGGTGGCCGACAGCAGCATGCCGCCGCGGTTGTCGGGCAGCAGGCTTTCGAGGATGCCGAGGCTGTAGGCGATCTTGGTCTGCCGGTACGCCGGGCACGCGCCGCCCGCCGCGTGCGAAGGGGCGGCGTCAGCCGTCGGGCTTGCCGCCAGAATCGGCGAGCCCGCAAGCAACGCCGCCACCATCACGCGGGCAATCCCGGTCCTCATCGGGAATGATCATGACAGGCCGCGCAGCTTCGCCGGGTTCAGGACCGCGGCAATGCCCACGATCACCCCGTCGACGATGTCGACCGACAGGGTCGCGGTCACCACGCCGTCCTCGACGAAGAGGTACCCCGGGCGCCCGTTGATCGACGACGGGCGGAACTCGGTGGCCGCCGGGATGCCCCCGGCGATCGCCAGCAGGAACCTCGCGACCTTGGGCGCGCCGTGGATCGGGCGACGCGCGGCCTTCACGACCCCGCCGCCGTCGGTCCACAGCACGACGTCCTCGGCCAGCAGCTGCAACAGGTCGTCGAGATCACCGCCGGCACAGGCCGACAGGAACCGCTCCGCGAGTTCCCGCCCCGCCCGCTCGTCGGCATCGAAGCGGTGCCGGCGCTCGCCCACTCGCCGCCTCGCCCGGCTCACCAGCTGGCGACAGGCCGGCTCGCCGCGGTCGAGCATCTGCGCGATCTGTGCGTAGTCGTAGTCGAACACGTCGTGCAGCAGGAACGCCGCGCGCTCGACCGGCGCCGGCTCCTCGAGCACGACGAGGAAGGCCAGCGACAGCGAGTCAGCGAGCTCCGCCGCCGCCTCCGGCCCGGAGTCGTCGACCAGCACCGGCTCCGGCAACCAGGGACCGACGTAGGACTCGCGTCGGGCTCGCGCCGAGCGAAGCTCGTCGATGCACAACCGCACGACGATCGTGGCGAGGTAGGACGCGCTCGACGTGACGTCCCGGGCGCGGCGGTCCTGCCAGCGCAGGTAGGCCTCGGACACGACATCCTCGGCGTCCGCCGCGCTGCCCAGCATCCGATAGGCGATCGCGACGAGCCGCGGTCGCTGTTCCAGATACTGCTCGACGTCGCTCATGCCGGGGCGAGCTCGCATCGCGCGGCGAACCCCTGGCTGTGCAGGCCGAGACCGGCGTTGATCCGCGAGCGGTAGTTCTCGAGCGCCACCCAGCAGGCGAGCTCGACGATCTGCTCGTCGGACAGCGTGGCGTGCAACCGCTTCACCAGGTCATCGTCGAGCCGGACCGGCGTCGCGGTCACCGCCTCGGCGTACTCCAACACGACCCGCTCCCGCTCGTCGTACACGTCCGACTCCCGCCAGCGCGGCACGTCGCGCACCTTGCGCGGGTCGACGCCGCGCTGCATCCCCTCGTCGTACCCGAAGTCGGTGCACCACGAGCAGCCGATGTGCCCGGCGCAGGCCTGCACGGCGAGCCACATCAGGTGCGGGTCGAGGCTCTTCCAACGCTTGTTCAGCACCATCTCGAACACGCCGTTGGCGGCAAGCACCCCGGAATGGTGCGCCAACGCCCGCACCGGGTCGACCACCTCGCCGAACGTCTTGCGCGAGTACCGCCACGCGAACCGTTGGAGCAGCCCCTTGGGTGCCGCGATCAGCGGTACGACGCTGCCGTCACTGTTGTCGGTCGTCATCTCCCACCTTCCCTGTCACCAAGGAGACGAGATGACCGCTCAGCGTGTGACAGTCAGGCGCAGTCCCGGGCGGTGTTCGGGGTCGACCAGCACGCAGTGCGTCCCGCGATAGATCGTCGGCATGCACTTGTTGCAGTGGATGCAGGTCGAGGCGGTCGCCGCGCCCGCCCGCATGCGGTTGACCAGATCCGGCTCGCGCAGCAGCGCGCGCCCCATCGCGACGAAGTCGAACCCTTCGCCGAGCGCGCGTTCGATCGTGTCCAGCCGGCTGATGCCGCCGAGCAGCACCAGCGGCATCCTCAACGCCTCCCGGAACTGCCGCGCCTCGGGCAGGAAGTAGCCCTCCTCGTACGGGTACTCGGGCATGAAGCGCTTGCCGACGATCTTGAACACCGGACGCAGCACCGGGGGCAGGGTCGCCGCGAACTCCTTGCGCGGCACGTCGCCGCGGAACAGGTACATCGGGTTGGCCAACGAGCCGCCCCCGGTCAGCTCGAGCGCATCGAGCTGACCGTCGGCTTCGAGCAGCTTCGCGACGGGCAGGCTGTCGGCAACGGTCAGCCCGCGCGGCACGCCGTCTTCCATCTCGAACTTCGCCAGTACGGCGACGTCACTGCCGACCGAGGCGCGCACCGCTTTGGCGACCTCCCTCGGGAAGCGGGCTCGCCGCTCGACGTCTCCGCCCCAGTCGTCGTCCCGCTTGTTGAAGCGCGGGCTCATGAACGAGTTGATCAGGTAGTGGTGGCCCATGTGGATCTCGACCGCATCGAAGCCGGCCTCGGCGAGCAACGCCGCCGCCCGGGCGAAGTCGGCGATCGCGCCCTCGATGTCGGCGATCGACATCGCGTGGAAGCGGGTGCCCAACGGGCTGAACCCGTTCGACGCGGCCTGTGCGGGCGATCCGGTCACCCTCGCGTTCCCGATCGGCCCGGCGTGCCCGATCTGGGCGCTGACCGCCGCACCCCCGCCGTGCACCGCATCGACCAGGCGGCGCAGGTCCGGGACGAGCTCCGGCCGCGGCACGAGCTCGTGCGGGGCACCACGACCGCCCGGTGACACCGCGCAGTACGCGACGGTGGTCATGCCGACGCCGCCGGCAGCCATCGCGCGATGGAAGTCGACCAGCGCGTCGGAGACCTGCCCGCGCAAGCTCATCCCCTCGAACGTCGCGGCCTTGATGATGCGGTTGCGCAACGTGAGAGGCCCGAGGGTCGCCGGGGCGAACGCGCTGGACGTCGCGGCAGCGTCGGTCGTCATCTCACATCTCCCACCTGGTCGGCCAGTCGTCGGGACGCAGCAGCGCCTCGGTACCGCCGTCGATCAGCAAGACGGTGCCGACACAGAAGCTGTTGTGGAGCAGGAAGTCGACCGCCTCCGCGATCTCGGCCGGCTCACCGCCGCGGTTGAGCGGCAGCGGGAACATCGCAACCAGCGGGCCGACCGTGGGGTCGTTGCGCTGCTCGGCGGCGAGGGCGGTCTCCACCAGTCCGGGCGCAACCGCGTTGAGCCGGACGCCGGCGCCGACCCACTCGGGCTTGGTCGCGTTACGACGGATCCAGCGGGCGATCGCGGTCTTCGTCGCCGGGTAGGCGACCAGCGACTCACCGCGGTCGGCGAGCGCGCCGGCTGCCGCCTCGTCACCGGCAAGGCACGCGTCGACCAGGTCGAGGGGGAACCCGGGTTGGCAGGTGGTGGAGTTCGAGCTGACGGCGACCACACTGCCCGCGCCCGTGACGAGCTCGGGGCGCAGCGCCTCGATCAGCTCGACGGTGCCGAAGTAGTTGACCGACACCAGCACCGACCCGGGGCGTCCCGGCAGACCCGCGACGCCGGCGCACGTCACCAGTCCGGCGAGGGCGCCGTCGCAGGCCGACCGCACCTTGGCGACCGCTGCGGCCCGGCCGGCCGGCGTGGCGAGGTCCGCGACGACGTCCGCGTCGTCCCGGTCGACCCCGATCACCCGGTGGCCGGCGGCCCGCAGCCGCGACCGCACGGCCGCGCCGATCCCGGAAGCGGAACCCGTGACGGCGAAAGTTCGGACATGAGCGGACTTTTCGGTCATATCACCATTCCTGGCTACACCTGTTCCGGCAATCGCCCGATGCAACCTCGCGGAGACCATCGCGAGACGGGGTAGAGAGCACGTGTCCGACATGATGGCGTGGCATCGCATCACGCTCGAGTCGCGCATCGCCAGCACCGGAAAGCTGGTCGGCGCCGCGATCGCGGTCGCGCTCATGTCCCACTACGGCCACGGGCCGGTCCACGAGCACCGCACCATCATCTACATCTGGCTCGCGGTCGGCCTGGTCCCGGTCGTCATGCAGCACGTCACGCCGTGGATGCGGGTGCACGCCTCCGGCATCGAGGTCCCCTACCTGCTGACGATGGGTCTGCTCGACCAGGTGGTCGGCGTGGCAGTGGTGGCGCTGACCAACGGCGTCGACGGACCGTTCTGGGTGATGATGCTGGTCACCACCGCCGGGGCGGCGGTCATCGCGCCGAACCGGCTGCTCGCGTTCGGCCAGTCCCTGCTGATGACCGGGTCGCTGGTCCTCGCGACCTGGATCGCGCACGACCTCCACAAGCCGGCGACCGGCCCGCTGATCCTGGTCGGCGCCTCGGCGGCGATGGTGGCACTGCTCGGCAACTCGGTGGCCTCCCGGCTCGAGCTGCAACGAGTGCAGTCCGACCAGGAACGCGACCAGCTGCGCAACACGGTCGAGGAGCTTTCCACGGCGCTGGGTCAGGCGGCCCGCGGGGACCTGTCCGTGCACGTCGAGGCCGACGAGGTGTCGCAGGAGCTGCTGTCCCGGCTGGCGAGCGCCTTCGACGAGACGTTGGGCAACCTGCGCGGCCTGGTCGGCCAGATCCGCACCGGCGGGGAACAGATCGTCGCGGCCGCACACGAGCTGCTGGCCTCCGCCGAGCAGCACGCCGCGTCGGCGACCGAGCAGTCGTCGGCGGTGTCGGAGACGACCTCGACGATCGAGGAGCTCGCGGCCACCGCGGCGCAGATCGCCGAGACCTCGGAGTCCGTCGCGCGGTACGCCGCGGA
>DASZRO010000036.1 GCA_035550055.1 Mycobacteriales bacterium
GTCTTTCAGCGAGGCTGAAAGACCAACAACGTTGGGCTCGACGGACGGGTTTGGTGGTCGGTCGCCGCGTCCGCGCGCGGCTCGCGCCTAGGACTTGCCTAGGACTTGAGGAGCAGGCCGATCCCGATCACGCAGCCGAACCAGATGACGCCGCAGATGATGGTCAGCCGGTCGAGGTTCTTCTCGACCACGGACGACCCGGACAGCGATGACGAGACGCCGCCGCCGAACATGTCCGACAGGCCGCCGCCCTTGCCCCGGTGCAACAGCACGAGCAGGACGAGGAGCAGGCTGACGATGATCAGCAGGACGGACAGTGCGGCGGTCACGTCAAAGCTCCTCGGGTACGGCGGGTCGGGGCCAGTGTACGTGGCCCATCGCGACCGGTCAGACCAGAGCGAGCGGCGCTGCGTAGTGGCACGCAGCGGGATGCGCGACGCCAGGCCGCTCGATCAGCTCCGGCTCGTCCTCGATGCACGCCTGGCGCTCGGCGTCGGTGAGCTGGTTGGCGAACTTCGGGCAGCGGGTGCGGAACCGGCAACCGGACGGCGGTGACACCGGGCTCGGGACATCGCCGGCGATCAGGATGCGCTCCCGGCTGCGCTCCTTGGCCGGGTCGGGCAGCGGGATCGCCGAGATCAGGCCCTGCGTGTACGGATGCGCCGACGCGCTGAACAGCTCGGCCGCGGGCGCGGTCTCGACGATCTTGCCGAGGTACATCACCGCCACCCGGTCGGCGATGTGACGCACCACCGACAGGTCGTGGGCGACGAACAGGTAGGACAGTCCGAACTCGCTTTGCAGGTCTTCCAGCAGGTTGATGACACCGGCCTGGATGGATACGTCGAGTGCCGACACCGGCTCGTCGAGCACGAGCAGCTTCGGTCGCAACGCAAGGGCGCGCGCGATGCCGACGCGCTGCCGCTGGCCGCCGGAGAACTCGTGGGCGTACCGGTTGCCGTGCTCGGGAGCGAGCCCGACGAGGCGCATCAGGTCGCGCACCTGGCCTTTGGCGCCGTCGTCGTACAGGCCGTGGATGCGCAGCGGCTCGGCGATGATCTCCGCGACCGGCATCCGCGGGTCGAGCGAGGCGTACGGGTCCTGGAACACGATCTGCATGTCGCGGCGCAGCGGACGCATCTGCTTGCGGGACAGCTTCGAGATGTCCTGTCCCTGGAACCACACTTCGCCTGCCGTCGGGGGCTGGAGGTTGAGAATCGCGCGCCCGGTCGTGCTCTTGCCACAACCCGACTCGCCGACCAGGCCGAGCGTCTCGTGATGATGTACGTCGAGTGAGACGCCGCACACCGCGTGCACCTCGCCGATCACCCGGCGCACGATCCCCCGGTTGCGTACCGGGAAGTGCTTGACCAGGCCCCTCACGGACAGCAGCGGCTCGCCGTCCGCCGAGGGTGCGGGCGACGGCTGAGATGGCTGAGCCGGCTGGGCGGGCGCGGCGGCGGCCATCAGTCGGTTCCCTTCGACCCGTTGCCGAGCAGGTCGTTGAGCGCGTCGCGGTTGAGGGTCTCCGTCTCGAACAGGTCGCGGGCCTCGACATCGCCGAGCTCGCGGGCGAAGTGGCAGGCGGCGCGGTGTGCCGCCGAGGTGGTGATCACCAGGCCGGGCTCCTGCGCGTCGCAGATCTCCTCGGCGCGGGGGCAACGTGGCGTGAACGGGCAGCCCGGCGGCAGGTTGATCAGCGACGGGGGCGAGCCCGTGATCGGCGTCAGCCGCTGCGGTTCGGCGGTGTCCATGCGCGGCAGGCTGCCCAGCAGCCCGATCGTGTAGGGCATCCGGGGGTCGTTGTAGATGTCGTCGACCGGTCCGATCTCCACCGGCTTCCCGGCGTACATCACGAGGACCCGGTCAGCCTGCCCGGCGACGACGCCCAGGTCGTGGGTGATCAGGATCATCGCGGCGCCGGTCTCCTCCTGCGCCTTCTCCAGGGACCGCAGGATCTGGGCCTGGACGGTCACGTCGAGCGCCGTGGTCGGCTCGTCGGCGATGATCACGTCGGGATCGTTGGCCATCGCCATCGCGATGACGACCCGTTGCCGCATGCCGCCGGAGAACTCGTGCGGGTACTGCCTCGCGCGGTCGCGCGCCTGCGGGATGGCCACGAGGTCGAGCAGCTCGACGGCACGGTCCCAGGCCTGCTCGCGCGTGACGTCCTGGTGCGCTCGGACCGCCTCGGCGAGCTGCTTGCCGACGGCGTACACCGGGTTCAGCGAGCTCATCGGGTCCTGGAAGATCATCGCGATCTGCTTGCCGCGGACCTTCGACAAGTCCGCGTCCGAGCGGCCGAGCAGCTCGTGTCCGTGCACCCGCGCCGATCCGGAGACCCGGGCGGACTTCGGCAGCAGGCCCATGACGGCGAGCGAGGTCACCGACTTCCCCGATCCGGACTCACCGACGATGCCGAGCACTTCCCCTTTGCTCAGCCCGAAGCTGACGCCGCGAACGGCCTGTACGACGCCGTCGTCCGTCGAGAACGACACCGTCAGGTCCTCGACGACGAGGACCTGGTCCCCGTCGCTGTGTTCGGGCTCGGCGACCTGCATCGCCGTGACGTCGTCGCTCATGCACGCACCCGCGTCTGAGCCGGGTCGAAGGCGTCGCGCAGCCCGTCACCGATGAAGTTGATCGACAGCACGATCAGGATGATGAACAACCCGGGGAAGTAGAACAGCCACGGCCGGTCGTCCACCGCGGTCTGCGCGTTCGTCACGAGCAGGCCGAGCGAGGTGTCCGGGAACTGCACGCCGAAGCCGATGAAGGACAAGGCGGTCTCGGTCAGGATCGCGATCGCCACCAGGACGGTGACCGTGACGATGAGCGGCCCGGCGGCGTTGGGGATCAGGTGCCGGAAGATGATCCGACGGTCGCTGGCGCCGAGGGCACGCGCCGCCTCGATGAACTCCTTCTCACGCAGCGAGAGCACGACGCCGCGCATCACGCGAGCGACGTAAGGCCACTGCAGCGCGGTGAGGATCAGGGCGATGAACAGCCATCCCTGGGCCTTCGCGCCGTACTTGTCGCCGAGCACCGCGGCGATCGCGATCGGCGGGAAGGTGAGGAACAGGTCGACGATGCGCAACATGACCGTGTCGAGCGCGCCCCGGTAGAGGCCGGCGATGGCGCCGTAGATCGCGCCGACGATCGTCGACACCACCGCGACGAACAACGCGATCTCCAGCGAGCGCTGGGTACCCCGCAGCACGGCCGCAAACGTGTCGACACCGTTGGAGTCGGTGCCGAACGGATGCTTCCACGACGGGGCCTGCGACAGGTCGTTGGTGAACTCCTGGTAGTTGTAGCGCCAGAAGTGCCCACCGACGAACGCCAGCAGAAACAGCAGGATGAGTACGACGGCGCTCGCCACCGCCAGCCGGTGGTGCAGGAACCGGCGGATGATCTGGCGCGCCTGACTGCGCTCGGCGACGGTGAACTCACGCTCGATCGGCGTCTGGCCCTGCATCCGCGGAGCTTCGAGCGCGGGCGCTTCGCCCGGCTGCGGTTCGGCGCTACTCATAACGGATCCTCGGGTCGAGCCAGGCGTAGAGCAGGTCGGTGAGCAGGTTGAACAGGATCACGATGAACCCAGCCACCAGCAGCCACGCGAGGACCGCGAACTGGTCCTGCTTCTGCACCGAGGTGACCAGGAAGTCGCCCATGCCGTGCCACTGGAAGACGGTTTCGGTGACGATCGCGCCGCCGAAGATCGCCGCGACGTCGAGCGCCATGACCGTCATCATCGGGATCAGTGCGGTGCGCAGGGCGTGGCGCAGCATCACCGTCCGGTTGCGCAGGCCTTTGGCGCGGGCCAGCCGGATGTAGTCGCTGTTGAGCACTTCGAGCATCGAACCGCGGTTGAACCGGCTCCACGAAGCGAACGAGATCAGCGCCAACGTGATCGTCGGAAGGATGAGATGGCTCAGGATGTCACCGACACTGCCGGCGCCGGGACCGAAGCCCTGTTGGCCGATCGTGTCGAAGAGCTGGTGGCCGGATGACTCGTTGAGGTGAATCCCGGCTTCCTTGAGCAGGATCGCGAACCAGAACGCCGGCAGCGACAGGAACAGGAAGCCGCTGAAGCTGAGCGTGTAGTCGATGATCGAGTACTGCCTGACCGCACTGATGACGCCCACGATCACGGCGAGAATCGCCGCGATCACCATTGCAGCGATCACGAGTCGTGACGTGACCCACAGCCGCGCGAAGATCTCGTGGCCGATGTCGTAGCCCTGGACCGACGGGCCCCACCGGCCGTGCAGCAGGATCCCCGTGATCCAGTGCCAGTACCGCGGCAGCAGCCCCTGATCGAGCCAGTACTTGTGTCGCTCGAAGGCGATGACCCGAGGTGGCGGAGGCTGACCGTGTCCGTACAGGAACGACGTCGGGTTCATGAACGAGGCACAGATCAGGAAGATCACGAACGTGGACACGATCAGCGTCGGAATGGCGAGCAGCAGCCGCTTGACGGCGTACGCCCACATGGTTCACCCCTGCCGACTCGGATCACTAGAAAGCAAGATGGTGGCCGGTGCGCTCGTCACGCACCGGCCACCATCGTCACACCCTCAGGCGCATTTGCTTAGCTAGCCGTGCCGAGACCCCACTCCTGGGCGTTGTACGTCGGGCCTTCGTTCGTCGCGTTGTCGCGAATGTTGACCCACTTGTCGTAGTAGGCCAGGAACGTCGGCTTCTGGTACAGCGGCAGGGTGTAGGCGTCCTTCGACAGCTGCAGGTCGACCTTGTTCACGTCGGCGACCTGGACGTTGCGGTCCGAGCTCGAAACCGCCTGCTTCATCAGCTTGTCGACCATCGGGTTGCTGTAGCCACCGAAGTTGTTGCCGCCGCCGGTGGTGTAGTTCGAGCCGCTGCCCGATGCGAAGAACGGCGTACCGACCCAGGCGAACACGATGATGTCGTAGTCGTGCTGCGGGTCCGCGTGCGTCAGCGAGGCACCGAGGTCGTCGGTGCTCGAGACGTTGACGTCGACGCCGAGCTGCTTGGCGTAGTTCGCGAACAGCTCGCACTCGGTCTGGCGGATCGAGTTGCCGACCGTGTACTTCATCTGGAAGGTCGGGACCGCCTGGCCGTTCGGCGCAACCAACTTGGTGCCGACGCCGGTGTAGCCGGCCTTGGTCAGGATCGACTTCGCGGCGTCGATGTTGCCCGAACCGAGCCCGGTCGACGTCACGTTGTCCTGGTAGCCCGCCTGGTCGGGCATCAGGAACCGGTTGTTGAGCACCGTCACGTTCGGGTCGAACTGGCCGACCGTGCGCGCGATGATCGCCTGGCGGTCAACCGCGGTGAACAGCGCCTGCCGCAGCGGAAGCGACTGCAGGAACTTGTTGTGCAGGTTGAAGTCGAAGTGCTCCCAGTCCAGACCGAGGTCGAGCTGGTACTTCACGCCCTGACCGGCCAGCGCCTTGATCTGGTTGACCAGGTCGAGCTCCGGCTGCGGGTAGATCGCGTCGACCTCGTGGTTCTGCAGCGCGGTCGGCTCCGCGGTCGCCTCGGTGATGATCCGGAAGATCAGCTTCGACAGCTTCGGCGCGGCGCCGTAGTACTTCGGGTTCGGGACGAGCGTCACAGCCTGGTTCGACTTGAAGCTCTGGATCTCGAACGGGCCGCCCGACACCGTCGGCACGGTCTTGGAGAAGTAGTTGTTGAAGCTGTCCGCCAGGCTGCCGTGCTGTGCCGCGATGTGCTCCGGCATCAGGCCGTAGCCCGCACCGAACAGCGACTTCCAATCGCCGAACGGGGTGTTGAACACGACGGTGACCGTCTTGCCGTTGTCCGAACCGGTGACCGACTTGATCTGGTCGTAGCCGGCGTTGCCCGCGATGGCGCAGGTCGGGCAGTGCCCGTGCGCGTTGTTGGGGCCCGTGTCCTGGGTCTGCCAGGCGTACTGGAAGTCCTTGTACGTGATCGGGACGCCGTCGCTCCAGACCGCCTTCGGGTTGATCTTGTAGACGATCGTCTCGGGGTTGGTGCTGGTCTCGGTGGCGCTCGTCACGAGGTCGGTGTTGAGCTGGACGTTGCTCGTGTCCGGCAGGTCGTTGTACACGCCCGGGTAGATCAGGTTCATGATCTCGGCCGTGTTGAAGTTGTTGCCTTCAGCGCTGTCAATGTTCCAGTTCGAGGGGTTCGCCTCGATGACGTAGGTGAAGGTGCCACCGGACTGCGCCGTACCGCTGTTGTAGGTGTCCGCCGAGGCAGTGATCGGGGTGTTGCCGCCCCCTTGGTTGCCCCCACCGCCGCTACTGCCTCCCCCACATGCCGCGATGACAACGCTTGAGATGGCTGCTACCGCGGCCCAGCCGGCGGTGCGTCGGTTCCGGAGCATGGTCCTCCTCAGCGCCGTACGGAGACGGCGCGCTAACGGGCGACCCCAACGTCGCCAATCACGCGTGAGATTAGGTGGATGCGCTTCCCGGGCCAATCGGGGTGCGGAAGTTGTGACCGAATGGTTATGCGGTCGGTGCGACCGCCGACTCGCGCCCGGCGCGCACGATCTGCACGAACTCCTCCGGCAGCAGGCTGGCGCCGCCCACGAGCGCGCCGTCCACGTCAGGCTGCGCCATCAGGTCGGCGGCGTTGCTCGCCTTGACCGAACCCCCGTAGAGCACCCGCACGCCGGCCGCGAGCGTCGGGCTGTAGACCTCGGCGAGCGTCGCGCGCAGCGCGGCACAGACCTCCTGGGCGTCCTCCGGGGTGGCGACCTCCCCGGTCCCGATCGCCCAGATCGGCTCGTAGGCCAGCACCAGCTGTTTCGCCTGGGTGGCGGTGATGCCGCTGACCGCCGCCTTCAGCTGGCCGGTGCAGTGGCTCACCGCGTCGCCGGCCTGCCGCACGTCGAGGCCCTCACCGACGCACAGGATCGGGACGAGCTTGTGGCGCAGCGCCGCGATCACCTTCGCGTTGACCGTCGCGTCGTCTTCATGGTGGTACTCGCGCCGTTCGGAGTGGCCCACGGTGACGTAGCCGCAGCCGAGCTTGGCGAGCATCGTGCCGCTGATGTCGCCGGTGTAGGCCCCTTCGTCGTGGGGCGACAGGTCCTGCGCGCCGTAGCGGATCCGCAGATGGTCGCCGTCGACCATTGTCTGGACGCTGCGGATGTCGGTGAACGGCGGCAGTACGACGACATCGACCGCGTCGTAGTCCGCGTCGGTCAGCGAGAACGCGAGCTTCTGGACGAGCGCGATGGCCTCGAGGTGGTTGAGGTTCATCTTCCAGTTGCCCGCCATCAGCGGGGTGCGCGAAGCCATCATCCCTCCGAGAGCACAGCAAGGCCGGGCAACTGTTTGCCTTCGAGGTACTCGAGGCTGGCACCGCCACCCGTGGAGATGTGGCTGAACGCCGCCTCGTCGATCCCGAGCGTGCGAACCGCCGCCGCCGAGTCACCACCGCCGACGACGGTCAGCGCGCCGTCGAGGTCGGCGATCGCGCTCGCGACGCCGCGCGTGCCCTCGGCGAACGGCGCCAGCTCGAACACTCCCATCGGGCCGTTCCAGAACACCGTCTGCGCGTCGTCGAGCCGCTCGGCGAACCGCGCAACGGTGTCCGGCCCGATGTCGAGTCCCATCAGGTCGGCCGGGATGCTCTCGATCGAGACCACCTGGCTGTCGGCATCGGCACTGACCTCGGCGGCGACGACGACATCGACCGGAAGCGCGACCTTCCCGCTGTCGAGCAGGGCCCGGCAGGTCTCCACGTGGTCGAGCTCGAGCAGCGACCTGCCGACCTGGTGACCCTGCGCGGCGAGGAACGTGAAGCACATCCCGCCGCCCACCAGCAACCGGTCGACGGTCGGCAACAGGTGTTCGATGACCGCGAGCTTGTCCGAGACCTTCGAGCCGCCGAGGACGACGACGTACGGCCGCCGCGGCCGTTCGGTGAGCTGCTGGAGCACCGCGAGCTCGGCCGCTACCAGGTCCCCCGCCGCGTGCGGGAGCAGCCTGGCGACGTCATAGACGCTGGCGTGCCGGCGGTGGACCGCGCCGAACGCGTCATCGACGTAGCAGTCGACGCCGCGAGCGAGGCGTGCGGCGAACGCGGCGCGCTCCTGCTCGTCCTTCGAGGTCTCGCCCGCGTCGAAGCGAACGTTCTCGAGCAGCACGACCTCCTCGGTCGAGCGTTCCGGCTCGTGGGAGTCCACGAAGGTGACGTCGCGTCCCAAGAGCTCGCCGAGCCGCCGAGCGACCGGCGCGAGACTGTACGCGGGGTCCGGAGCGCCCTTCGGACGACCGAGGTGCGCGGTGATGACGAGGCGGGCACCAGCGTCGAGCAGCCGCTGAAGCGTCGGCACGCTGGCCCGGATCCGTCCGTCGTCGGTGATCGTGTCACCGTCGAGCGGGACGTTCAGGTCGGCGCGAACCAGCACCCGTTTCCCGGCGAGGTCGCCGAGCTGATCGATCCCTGGCAGCAAGGTCAGGACAGTCGCGAGCCGACGAGCACGGTGAGGTCCGCGAGGCGGTTGGAGTAACCCCACTCGTTGTCGTACCAGCCGTACACCTTGACCTGGTCCCCGATCGCCTTCGTGATCGGCGCGTCGAAGATGCACGACGAGGGGTCGGTGACGATGTCGCTGGAGACGATCGGGTCCTCGCTGTAGCGCAGGATGCCCTTGAGCGGACCTTCGGCGGCAGCCGCCCGGAACGCCTCGTTGACCTCTGCCACTGTCGCCGACTTGGACAGGTTGACCGACAGGTCGGTGATCGAGCCGGTCGGGATCGGCACCCGCAGCGAGTACCCGTCGAGCTTGCCGTCGAGCTCCGGCAGGACACGACCGATCGCCTTCGCCGCTCCGGTCGACGTCGGCACGATGTTCAGCGCCGCCGCTCGTGCCCGTCGGAGGTCCTTGTGCGGGCCGTCCTGCAGCATCTGGTCCTGCGTGTAGGCGTGGATCGTCGTCATCAGCCCCCGCTCGATGCCGAACGCCTCGTTGAGGACCTTCGCCATCGGCGCGAGGCAGTTCGTCGTGCACGAGGCGTTGGAGATGATCGTCTGCGAGCCGTCGTAGAGGTGTTCGTTCACCCCGAGTACGACGGTCAGGTCGTCGCCGGTTGCGGGCGCCGAGACGATGACCTTCTTCGCCCCGCCCTCGTCGACGTGCTTGCGGGCGACCTCCGCGTCGGTGAACAGACCCGTCGACTCGATGACGACGTCGACCCCGAGGTCCTTCCACGGCAGTGCGCCCGGGCCGCCACGCTCGGCGAGGCCGGTGATCTTCTTGCCGTCGACCGCGATGCCGCCGTCCACGACCTCGACCGCGTGCGGAAAGCGACCGAGCACGCTGTCGTACTTCAACAGGTGCGCGATCGTGGCTGCGTCACCGAGATCGTTGAACGCGACCAGCTCGATGTCGTGCCCGCCGGCCAGCGCCGCGCGGAAGTAGTTGCGTCCGATCCGGCCGAAGCCGTTGATGCCTACCCGGGTGGCCACGCTGCTCCCCTCGCAGTTTTCCGACGTCCGGAGGCTACCCGGCCCGGCCGCTAGCGAAGCCGGAGGGCCAGCTCACCGGCCGCGCGCATCACATCGATCGGCGCGTCCACGCCCGTCATGAGGCGAACCTGCTCGGCCGCCTGCTCGACGAGTAGCTCGAGGCCGCCCACGCTGCGCCCGCCTGCGGACTCCCACGCGAGCGCCGCGACGGTGGGCCACGGGCTGTACACGACGTCGAACCACAACCCTCTCGGCGCGGCGCCGCCGAAGCTGCCGGCGAGGCCGTCGGTCACACCCGCCGGCACGCAGGAGACGATGAGCTCGGCACCCACGACGCCCTGCGCCTCGGTCCACGGCAGGACGTCGAGGGTGATGCCGCACCGCGCCGCGACGTTGCGGACGTCGAAGACCGAGCCGGGGCGCCTCGCCACGACCACCGCGTCAGTGACACCGAGCTCGGCGAGGCCGGCCAGCGCCGAGCAGGCGGTCGCGCCGGCGCCGAGGATCCACACGTCGCCGCGCACCGCGCGCAGCCCGACCCGGTACAGGCTCGAGATGAAGCCTTGGACGTCGGTGTTGGCAGCGATCCAGCGGCCCTCGGGTCCGAACAGCACCGTGTTGGCGGCCCCGACGAAGTCGACCATCCCGTCGGTCGCGGCGACCATCGGCAGCACCGCGCGCTTGAGCGGCATCGTCAGCGAAACCCCCGCCAGCCCCTCCTCGTCGAGCGCGAGCAACCGGCTGAGCAGCCCCGCTTCGTCGCACTCGATCGCGCGGTAGCGCCATCCGACGAGACCGATCGCGTCGTAGGCCGCCTGGTGCAGAGCGGGTGACAACGAGTGGCTGATCGGCGAGCCGAGCACGGCGGCCCCGAGCCGCAACCGGGCGGTCACGAGACGCCGTTCGCGCGCGACTCGGCGACCAGCCGGTTGAACTCCTGCAGGTTGGTCGCGAACGCCGTGTGGCCGGCCTGGTCGATCGTCACGAAGTACAGGTACGGCCCGGTCGCGTGGTGCAGGACGGCCTCGATCGCCGCCTGACCCGGCGAGTTGATCGGCGTCGGCGGGAGGCCGGCGTACTTGCGGGTGTTGTACGGCGAGTCCAGCTGCAGGTCGGACGCGGTGAGCGGACCGTGGTTGGGGCCGAGCACGTAGTACAGCGTCGCGTCGGAACCGAGCGGCATCCCGTCATGCAACCGGTTCACGAAGACCTCGGCGATCTTCGAGTAGTCCTGCACGAGCAGGCCTTCCCGCTGCACGATCGAGGCGAGCGTGATCACGTCGTACTCGGACATACCGAGCTTTGCCGCACCTGAGGCGAGCTTGACCTGGGTAGCGGCCTGGTCGAAACGCGTCACCATCGCCGACAGCACCTGGGTCGCGGTCTCGCCGGGCTGGACCTGGTAGGTCGCCGGGAACAGGAAGCCCTCGACGTGGCCTTGCGCCCACGAGGGCAGGCCGAGCGAGGCCGGGTCGGCGAGCGCCGCCTTGAGAGCCGCTGCTGAGATCGGGGTGTCCGCGGCGATGCGGGCCACGATGTCGGCCGCGGTGAACCCTTCCGGGATGGGCACGGTGTAACTCACCAGCGATGCCGGGTTCAGCAGCAGCGCGAGGGCGAGCGAGGCCTTCATGTGGTGATGCAGCTTGTAGGTGCCCGGTTGGATCCCGCGCGAGGCCGGGTTCGCGTCGGCCGCCGAGGTGAACGCGCTGCTGCTCTTCACCACCCCGTCGCTGACCAGGGTATCCGCGATCGCCGACGCGCTGTCACCCGAGTGGACGACGACCAGCACCGTCCCCGTGCCGTCTCCCGAGTAGTCGGCACCGCTGCCGAAAACGCCGTTGATCAGCCGGGCGGCGATCACCACGATCGCCACGAGCACGAGCAGGACCGCGACGACGCCGACGCCCGCCGCACGGTGGCTGGTGCGGCGCTCGTGGATCGGCTCGTCCTCCATGCCGAAACCGAGCCCGCTCACGGCCACCCCGTCCGTCGAACGGCTGCGGAGCCGACGCTGCCCGCTCTCACGACGGACGTCCCGGACCGCGCTGCGCGTCGAGAGCGTGCTGGAGGATCACCACGGCGGCTGCGGCGTCGACCATCGACCGCGCCTCCTTCGCCCTGATCCCCGCCTGTTGCAGTCCGCGAGTCGCCTCGACCGTGCTGAGCCGCTCATCCACCATCCGAACGCTAACTGGCGCCACCCGCTCGGCAAGCACGGATGCGTATTCGCGAGCGATCTTGGCAGCCCTGCCTTCCTGACCGTTCATCGATCGGGGCAGCCCCACGATCACCTCCACGGCGTCGTGCTCGGCGACCAACCTCACGAGCTCGCCCAGATCACTCCCGCCGCGGTCGTCGCGGCGCAGCACGGCCAACGGCGTCGCCAGCACCCCGTCCGGATCGGACGCCGCAACGCCCACCCGCACACTGCCCACGTCGATGCCGAGCCGCACGCCCCGCCGCACTAAAGACGCCCACTGACCTCGGTCGCAAGCGCCGCCAGAACCTCGTCGAGCTGGCCGACGTCCGTACCGCCGCCCTGGGCGACATCGTCCTTGCCGCCGCCTCCACCGCCGAGCCGGCCAGCCATCGCCTTCGCGAACTCGCCCGCGCGCAGCCCGCGCTGGCGGGCCGCGTCGTTGGTCGCCACCACCACGACGGCTCGACCTTCCGAGACCGCGGCGACCGCCACGACGCCCGGTACGCCGGAGTCGAGCCTGCCCCTGACGTCGAGGGCCAGCCGGCGCAGGTCGTCGGCCGTCGTACCGTCCGGAGCCCGGTGGGCGACCACCAGGGCGCCGCCGGCCTGAGCGGCCTTGGCGGCAAGGTCCGCCGCGCCCGACAGCACCGCCGCCCCACGAACCCGCTCGAGCTCCTTCTCCAGCTCACGCACCTTGCCGACCACGGCACCTACCCGGTCGACGAGGTCCTCCGGGCCGACGTTGAGCAACCCGGACAGCTGCGAGACCAGCAGGTGCTCGCGCGCCAGGGACGTGTACGCGTCCGCGCCGACGAGACCTTCGACGCGACGCTTGCCGGCGCCGATGGAGGATTCGCCGAGCAGCTTCACGACACCGAGCTGCGACGACCGGTGCGCGTGCGTGCCACCGCACAACTCGCGCGAGTAGTCGCCTACCTCGACCACGCGCACCTGCTCGCCGTACTTCTCGCCGAACATCGCGATCGCGCCGAGCCGTTTCGCCTCGTCCTGGCTCGTGACGAACGCATGGACGTCGAGGTCGGCGAGCAGGACCGCGTTGACCTCCGCCTCGATGTCGCTCAACACGCTGTCCGGTACGGCGTTGGGCGAGGCGAAGTCGAACCGGAACCGGCCGGCGTCGTTCTGCGATCCGGCCTGGCTGGCGTGCTCTCCCAGCGCGCGGCGAATCGCCTGATGCACCAGATGGGTCGCGGTGTGGGCCCGCGAGATGGCGCGGCGTCGATCCGGGTCGACGCGGGCGTGCAGCGAGTCACCGACCCGAGCCTCGCCCGACACCACCCGACCGCGATGGACGATCAGGTCGCCGAGCGGACGCTGCGCGTCGTAGATCTCGACGACGGTCCCGTCGGCGAGCTCCAGGGTCCCGTGGTCGGCAAGCTGGCCACCGCCCTCCGCGTAGAACGGGGAGCGGTCGAGGACGACCTCGACGTCCGTTCCCGCGCCTGCGGCGGGCACCGGCGCGCCGGCCGCCAGCAGCCCGGCGAGCGTCGCCTCGGACTCGAGCGCCTCGTAGCCGGTGAAGCTGGTCGGGCCGCCGGACTCGAGCAGGCCGCGGTAGAGCGACAGGTCGGCGTGGCCCCCGCTCTTGCGCTCGGCGCTGTCCCGCTTCGCACGTTGCTGCTGCTCGGCCATCAGCCGACGGAACTCCGGCTCGTCGACGGTGAGGCCCTCTTCGCGGGCCATCTCGGTGACGAGGTCGATCGGGAAGCCGTGCGTGTCGTGCAGCAGGAACGCAGCATCACCCGGGACGACGGTGCCGCCGGCAGCACGCACATCGCGAGTGAGCCGCTCGAACATCGTCGAGCCGGCACGCAGGGTGGACAGGAACAGCTCCTCCTCCTGAGCCACCACGGTGCGGATTCGGTCGGCGCCCTCGGCGAGGTCCGGGAACGACGGCGCGAGGACGTCGCTCGTGAGGTCGGTCAGCTCTGCCATCACCGGCCGGTCGACGCCGAGCAGGCGCAGAGCGCGGATGGTGCGACGCAGCATCCGGCGCAGCACGTAGCCGCGGCCTTCGTTGCCGGGCGTGACCCCGTCGGACACCAGCAGCGTCGAGGTGCGCGCGTGGTCGGCCACCACACGCAGCCGGACGTCGGACTCGTGGGCCGCGCCGTACGCCGTCCCGGTCGTCTCGCTCGCCCAGTCGAGCAGTGGCCGCATGAGGTCGGTCTCGAAGATGTTGTCGACGCCCTGCAGCAGCACCGCCATGCGGTCGACGCCCATGCCGGTGTCGATGTTGCGCTTGGGGAGCTCGCCGAGCAGATGGTCGACGTAGCCGTAACCTTCGCCCTCGCCGCGCACGTACTGCATGAACACGAGGTTCCAGACTTCGAGGTAGCGCTCCTCGTCGGCGATCGGCCCGCCCTCGCGGCCGTATTCGGGCCCGCGGTCGAAGTAGATCTCCGAGCACGGCCCGCACGGCCCCGGCACGCCCATCGACCAGAAGTTGTCCTCGCGGTCGCGGCGTTGGACGCGCGTCTGCGGAACTCCGACCTCCTTGGTCCAGATCCGGTACGCCTCGTCGTCGTCGAGATAGACCGTCGGCCACAGCCGGCTCTCGTCGAACCCGAAGCCCCCGTCCGCGGTGCTCTTCGTGAGCAGCTCCCACGCCAGCGGGATGGCGCCCTCTTTGAAGTAGTCGCCGAAGGAGAAGTTGCCGGCCATCTGGAAGAACGACGCGTTACGGCTGTTGGTGCCGACGATGTCGATGTCCGCGGTACGCACGCACTTCTGGATGCTGACGGCACGCGGGTACGGCGGCGGCTCGTGGCCGAGGAAGTACGGCTTGAACGGAACCATGCCGGCGTTGACCAGGAGCAAGGTCGGGTCGTCGGCGATCAGGGACGCGGACGGGACGCGGGTGTGGCCTCGCTCTTCGAAGAACCGCGTGAACCGTCCGGAGATCTCGGCGGTCTTCATGCCGCGGCGGGTCCAGAGTGATCGTCGGTTCGCGGGTCGTCGATGCCGAGCGCCTCGCGCAGCTCCGCTTCGCGCACTGCGGCGGTGTCCTGCACCAGCTGCCACCATTCGGCGATGCGGCCGCCGACCCCGCCGGCTTGTTCGGCCATGCCCTTCGGGGTGAACCGCTGCGCCGCTTGGCTGACCTTGCGAACCGCGATCACGCCGACGGTCGCGCCGACGGCGACGTAGAACATCCGGCGCACCATCAGCCGGCCTTCCGATCGGCCCGCCGCGCGGCGCGCTGCAGCTTCATCTCACGCTTCACGGCCTCGCGGATGTCGGCGTCGTCGCGCTGCCGCATCGTCTTGCGCACGCCGTAGGAGAACGCGGCAACCTTGATCATCGGTGCGCCGAGAGTCGCCGAGAACAGGGCGCTCATCGCCCGGGCGTTCGTCGAGATCTCCTCGACGTTGGCGGCGATGGTGTCGACGCGGGCCAGCTCGGTGTTGACCTGGACCACCGACGTCGTGACCTCACCCAGCAACGGAACCGTCTGGTCGGTGACGCCGGAGACCAGCTTCGCCGCCTCGCCGATCACCTTGCCGAGCTTGACCAGGACGTAGGCGAGAAAGCAGACGAGCACGCCCCAGAAGATCGCGACGATCAGCCCCGCGACCTCTCCGCCGGACAGCCCGCCGCTGGCCTCGATCCCCATCGTTCCTCAGCTCTCGTCGGGACGGCTCGGGTCGCCGTCGCTACCCCGCCCCCGGACCGATTCCCGGAGCACGGCCAGCCGCGCAGTCGCGGCTCGTTCGGCGCCGTTGTCGGACGGGCGGTAGTACTCCCGGTCAGCGAGCTCCTCCGGCAGGTAGTTCTGCCGGACGACACCGCCCGGAAAGTCATGAGGGTATCGGTAGCCGCTGCCGTGCTGAAGACGTTTGGCTCCCGCGTAGTGCGCATCGCGCAGCGCGGCAGGCACCGGGCCGGCCTTTCCGGAGCGCACGTCCTCGCTGGCGGCGCCGATCGCCGTGGTCACCGCGTTGCTCTTGGGCGCGAGCGCGAGGTAGATCACCGCCTGCGCGAGGTTGAGCTTGGCCTCCGGCAAGCCCACGAGCTCCAGCGCGTGCGCAGCGGCGACCGCGACGCCCAGCGCATCGGGCTGGGCGAGCCCGACGTCTTCGCTGGCGAGGATCACGAGCCGCCGCGCGATGAACCGCGGGTCCTCACCTGCCTCGATCATCCGGGCCAGGTAATGCAGCCCGGCGTCGACGTCGCTGCCCCGGATGCTCTTGATGAACGCACTGATGACGTCGTAGTGCTGGTCGCCCTCCCGGTCATAGCGGACGGCGGCCCGATCGAGAGCCTGCTCCAACGTCGCGAGCTCGATCGTCGTGCCGCCGCCGGCCTGTGTCGCGGCGGCCCCGGCTTCGAGGGCGGTCAGTGCGCGGCGGCCGTCACCCGCCGCCATCGTCACGAGGTGGTCGAGCGCGTCGTCGGCGATCGTCAACGTGCCGCCAAGCCCGCGCTCGTCGGCCAACGCCCGAGCGACGACCTCCGCCACGGCCGCGTCATCGAGCGCCCGCAGGGTGAGCAGGAGCGAGCGCGACAGCAACGGCGAGATGACCGAGAAGAACGGGTTCTCGGTCGTCGCCCCCACAAATGTGACCAGACCGGACTCGACCCCGGGCAACAGGGCGTCCTGCTGCGACTTGGTGAAGCGATGCACCTCGTCCACGAACAGCACGCTGCGCTCACCGCCGAGGGCGAGCCGCTCCTTGGCCTCCTCGATCGCCGCCCTGACGTCCTTCACACCCGCAGTCACCGCCGAGAGCTCGACGAAACGTCGGCCAGTCGCCAGCAGGCGGGCGAGTGTCGTCTTGCCGGTGCCCGGCGGCCCCCACAGCAGGACGCTCGTCGCGGCACCACCTTCGACGAGCTGCCGCATCGGCGACCCGGGGCCGAGCAGATGGTCTTGTCCGACGACCTCGTCGAGCGAACGCGGCCGCATGCGCGCGGCGAGCGGCGCGACCTTGCTCAGCACGCCCTCAGCGGCGACGCTGAAGAGGTCTTCGGCCACGAAGAAAGGGTATGAGCCGCCCATGACGGCCATGCGGTTGCGATCGTTCCTTGCCGCGGCCACCCTGCTCGCCGCAGGTGCCGGGCCGGCTGCCGCCGCCGTTGCACCCGCGACCGCGGGCGAGGCGCTGCCGGCGCACGCGCTCACCGCGGTCGGCAGCTACGCGGCGGACAGTGCCTACCCGCCCAAGTGCGGGGTGTGTCACCAGAACTACCCGTACGCGAACTGGGCGCTGATCGACGGCTACGACCTTGCCGCCACCGCATCCGGTGCGCTCGAAGTGAGCCGGCTGCGTCCGAACTCGGGCGTGCTGGTCGTCGAGACGGTCGACCCCGCGACGTACCGCGTCACGTCACAGAAGACAATCCGGCTCTCCGGCGGCTGGAAGGTCGTCGACGACTATCTCGCCTCCGACGGCAGCCTCTACGTCCTCACGACGCACGCCAACAACGACGACTCCGACGCCCGCGACGTCGTCGCGGTCCGGAAGTACGACGCGTCGCTCGACCAGGTCGGCATCGCCAAGCTCACCAGCGGGGCGATCTCCGGCGGCGTGAACTTCGCGCCCGCAACCGGCGCCCCGTCGATGGCGATGCTGGGCACGCATCTGCTCGTCAACATGTCTCGGCTCGTCTACGCCACGGCAGGCCCGGGCGAGCACCACGAGGCGTCGATGGCCTTCGTGGTCGACACCGCCACGATGACCGCGGCAGCGACGGCCTCGACGTACGTGTCGCACTCGTTCAACCAATTCGTCACCACCGACGGGACGCTGGCCTACTTCCTCGACCACGGCGACGCCTATCCGCGAGCGCTCACTCTCGACGTCATCAAGGGCTATGACACCGGGCTTCCCGGCGTCTGTAGCGACTGCATGGTCAAGCGCCTCGAGATCCTGAAGTTCCCCGGCAGCGTCGGCGACAACTTCACCGGCGCGACCGCGAACGGACTCGCCGTCGGACCTTCGGGAGTGCTGACCACCGGGGTCTCGGACCCGCAGGATCACCCACTCCACGGCGTCCGCGGCAACAAGCCGTCGTACCTGCCCAACGTCTATCTGCTGTCGACCGACGTCACCGCGGGCACCACGAAGTTCGAGTGGCTGACCCGCAACCCACCACGGACCAAGACCGACATCGTCGGCCAGCCGCGCATGACCCAGGTCGGCGCCGACGCCTTCGCAATCGTCTTCGACGAAGAGCTCGGCAAGCGCCGGTCGCTGCAGTACCGGCTCGTCAACTCCGCCGGTGCTGTCCTGGCCAGCCGCAGCTGGCCAGGGCTGCACTTCGGTGCGATCAGTCAGCCGGCGCTCGTCGCCGGCCGGCTGCTGTGGGTGGCGCCGCGAACGGGTGCCACAAGTGGCGCGGACTACCTCTACGGTCTGGACGTCGCGAACCCGACGAAGCCGACGCTGCTGGCGCGCTGACCCTCGTCCCTATTCGGAGATGACGTCGATCCCGGCTTCCTTGCGCTGGTCGGGCGTGATCGGCGTCGGCGCGCCGGTCAGCGGGTCACCGCCGCTGGAGGCCTTCGGGAACGCCATCACCTCGCGGATGGCGTCGGTGCCGACCAGCTCGGCCGCCAGCCGGTCGATGCCGAACGCAATGCCGCCGTGTGGCGGCGGACCGTACTTGAACGCCTCGAGCAGGAAGCCGAACTTGTTCTGCGCCTCGTCACGGGTCAGCCCGATGGTGTCGAACACCCGCTGCTGCATCTCCCCGCGGTGGATCCTGATCGACCCGCCGCCGAGCTCCACGCCGTTCCCGACGACGTCGTAGGCCCGGGCCAGAGCGTGCTCAGGATCGACGTGGAAGGTGTCCGCCCAGTCCGCGGTCGGCCCGGTGAAGGGGTGGTGGACGGCGGTCCAGCCGCCGTCGTCCGTCGGCTCGAACATCGGGGCGCCGACGATCCAGAGGAAGCGCCACTCGCCCTCACGCAACAGGTTCTGCTGGCGCGCCACAGCGAGTCGCAATGCTCCGAGCAGCTCGAGCGTCGTACGACGCGGACCGGCCGCGAACAGGATCGCATCGCCCGCCCGAGCTCCCGCCGCCGCGGGAATCGCCTCGAGCCGATCGGCTTCGAGCTTCGTGATCGAGCCCCTCGGTTCGCCGTCCTCCGGGATCAGCAGCCAAGCGATGCCCTTCCCGCCGCGCGACTTCGCCCACTCCTGCCACTCGTCGAGCTCCCGCCGGCTGTAGGACGCGCCCCCGGGCACGACCACCGCTCCGACGTGTTCGGCCTGGAACACCCGGAACTCGGTGCCGGACATCAGGTCGGTCAGGTCGACGAGCTCGAGGTCGCATCGCAGGTCGGGCTTGTCCGAGCCGTACCGACGCATCGCCTCCGCGTAGGTCATCCGCATGAACGGCGTCGGCAGCTCGACGTCGACCACCTCACGCCACAGCGTGGCCAGCAGCTCCTCGGTCAACGCGAAGATGTCTTCCTCGTCGAGAAAGGACATCTCGATGTCGAGCTGGGTGAACTCGGCGGTGCGATCCGCGCGGAAGTCCTCGTCACGGAAGCAACGCGCGATCTGGTAGTACCGCTCCAGACCGCCCACCATCAGCAGCTGTTTGAACAGCTGCGGCGACTGCGGCAGCGCGTACCAGTGGCCGGGTTGCAGCCGGACCGGGACCAGGAAGTCCCGGGCGCCCTCCGGGGTCGAGCGCGTCAGATAGGGCGTCTCGATGTCGAGAAAGCCGTGCGATTCCATCACCCGGCGAATGACCGACAGGATCTTGGCGCGGGTTCTGATCGCGCGCGCCGGCCCGGTACGACGAAGGTCGAGGTAGCGGTGTCGCCACCGAAGCGTCTCGTCGACGCCCGACTCGATGTCGTCGGAGCCCTCGATCGGGAACGGCACCGGCTCGGAAGAGCTGAGCACCGTCACCTCGGAGGCGACGACCTCGACGTCTCCGGTGGCGAGCGCCTCGTTCGTGTTGCCCTCCGTGCGTGCCGCGACCGTGCCCTTGACGCTGATGCACCACTCGCTGCGCAGTTGCGCAACCTCGGCGATGTCCCGGCAGACGACCTGCACGATGCCGCTGGCGTCGCGCAGGTCGATGAAGGTGACCCCGCCGTGGTCACGGCGACGTGCCACCCAGCCCGCCAGCGTGACGTCGGTGCCGACGTCACCGCTGCGAAGGCGGCCGGCCTCGTGGGTGCGGATCACTGCACTCCTCCTGTGATGGCCGGGCGAAGGTCGCCGGCCGGCGGCGTCCAGACGTCCGGGTCGGCGTCGACCTGCTCACCGGAGCGGATGTCGCGGACCTGGCCCGGACCGGCCTCCTGCGGGAACCACACGAACGGGATGCCGCGACGCTCGGCGTACTTGATCTGCTTGCCGTACTTGTCCGCAGCCGGTGCGACCTGGCTGGCGATGCCACGCCGGCGAAGCTGCGCCGCGATTGCCATGCACCGGCCCCGGGATTCCTCGTCCGGCAGGGCCACCAGCACGCAGGTCGGCACCTTGCGGCTGATGTCGAGCAAGCCCTGGCCGAAGAGCCGACCGAGCACCCGGGTGACGCCGATCGAAAGGCCCACGCCCGGGTAAGTCACGTCGCCGTCGGATGCGAGCGCGTCGTAACGGCCGCCGGAGCTGATCGACCCGAGATGCTCGTGGCCGACCAGCACCGTCTCGTACACCGTGCCGGTGTAGTAGTCGAGGCCGCGCGCGACGCTCAGATCGGCGACGAAGAGCCCGCTCGCGTGCTCCCGTCCGGCTTCGATCACACGCGTCAGCTCGTCCAGACCCTCGCCGAGCAGATCGTCGGTGACACCGAGGGCGCGGACCCGTTCGACGAACGAGGCGTCGCTCGCGGTGATCTCGGCGAGCCCGAGGCAGGCGTCGGCTTGCGACTCGCTGCATCCCGCTGTCTCGGTCAGCAGGGCGCGCACCTTCTGCGGACCGATCTTCGCGAGCTTGTCGACGGTGCGCAGCACGGCCGGGTAGTCCGTGATGCCCAGGCCGCGGTAGAAGCCCTCGGCGATCTTGCGGGAGTTGACGTGCATCCGGATCGGCGGCAGCGGCAGCTTGGCGAGCGCCTCCGCGACGACGAGGGGCAGCTCGACCTCGTAGTGGAACGGCAGCTCGTCACGGTCGACCACGTCGATGTCGGCCTGCAGGAACTCCCGGTAGCGGCCCTCCTGCGGCCGCTCCCCCCGCCACGCCTTCTGGATCTGGTAGCGGCGGAACGGGAAGTCGAGCTTGCCGGAGTTCTCGAGGACGTAGCGCGCGAACGGCACCGTCAGGTCGAAGTGCAGCCCCATGCCGGAGTCACTGTCGTCCGCGTCGGCCTGCAGCCGGCGGAGCAGGTAGATCTCCTTGTCGGTCTCCCCCTTGCGCAGGAGCTGGTCGAGCGGCTCGACCGAACGGGTCTCGATCGGGGCGAACCCGTGCAGCTCGAACGTCTCGCGCAGCGAGTCGACGACGTGCTGCTCGATCATCCGCTGCGACGGCAGCCATTCGGGGAACCCCGACATCGGGGCGGGCTTGGGCATCGCCTACAGGCCCCGGGTCACCGGCGGCAGGCGCTCGGCGCGCTCCTGCGCGAGCTCGACGAGGAACGGGTTCATCGCGCGCTCGCGACCGATGGTGGTCTCGGGACCGTGCCCGGGACGGACGACGAACTCGTCGGGCAGCCGCAGCGGGATCCGGCTCAGCGAGTCGAGGATCTCGGCGTACGAACCGCCTGGCATGTCGGTGCGGCCGATCGAGCCCGCGAACAGCAGGTCGCCGGAGAAGAAGTCGGTGCCGGCGGTGAACGTCACCGACCCCTTCGTGTGGCCCGGTGCCCAGTCCACCGCGAAGTCCATGCCGGCGAGGGTGAGCGTCTCGCCGTCGCTGAGCTCGCGGACGTCGCTGGGCTCGGTCCACTCGAGACGCCCGAAGATCGGCGTTCCGGGCGGCACGCCCAGACCCATCGTCGGGTCGGTCAGCATCGCGCGGTCGGCAGGGTGGATCAGGGCCGGGATGTCCTTGGCGCCGCAGACCGGCGCAACGGCCCACGTGTGGTCCAGGTGGCCGTGCGTCAACAGCACCGCCACCGGCGCAAGGTGGTGTGACGCGAGCACCTCGTCGAGGCGGTCCTCGGCGTCGACGCCCGGGTCGATCACCACACACTGCTCACCGCGATCGGGCGCGACCACCCAGCAGTTGGTCTCGAAAGGCCCGGCAGGGAAGCCGACGACGAGCACGAAAGTCCTTTCAGGCGTCTTTCAGGCCAGCCTAGTCGGCGACCTCCTAGACTCCCGAGTCGTTTGCCGTTGCAGATGAGCCGGAGGATCACGTGGCGACCAGTCGACGTCGTGAGCGCGAGCTCGCGCGCCGCCGATACGAGCGCAGGCGTCAGGCCGAGATCGAACGCCGTGCGCAGGCCAAGCGCCGCAACACGATCATCGGGGCGGTCACCGGCACCGCCGTGGTCGTGGCCGTCCTGCTGATCCTGACCTTCACCGTCTTCACCGGGGGCGGGTCCGGCAAGAAGGCCGGCGGTGCCGGCAGCACCGTGTCGCCGAGCGCGTCGACGTCGACGTCGCCGACACCCGCCGCGCCGAAGACCTGCGCGACCATCAAGCCGAACCCCCCGACCAAGGGCTCGCCCGTCGTGCCCCAGGTGAAAGGGCCGCTGACCGACAAGCTCGTCACGAAGGACGTCACCGTCGGCCACGGACCCGCCGCCAAGAAGGGGGCGACCGTCAAGGTCCTCTACACGGGCGTGTCCTGTGACACCGGCAAGGTGTTCGACGCGTCGTGGCTGCACCCGCCGGTGAAGACCTTCCCGGTCTCGCCGCTGGGGTCGGCCAGCGTGATACCGGGTTGGAACCAGGGCCTGATCGGCATGAAGGCCGGCGGCACCCGTGAGCTGATCATCCCGGCCGCACTCGGGTACGGCGCGGCCGGTCAGCCGAGCGCCGGCATCGAACCGAACGACACGCTGGTCTTCCTGGTCGAGGCCAAGTCCGTGAAGAACCCGAGCTAGCGGATGCGCATCTCAGGTGTTGCGGCGCTGCTCTGCCTTCCGGTCCTCGCTGTGGCTGCCGGCTGCGGCAGCTCGAGCAGCGGTGGGTCGGGGGCCGGCTCGGCACAGGTCTCGCCGGCAACGAGCTCGACGGCCTTGAACCAGAACGGCTGCACTCCGCCACCGCCGCTGCAGACCAAGCATCAGAGCTACGCCAGCGAACCCAAGATGACGATCTCGCCGACGACCTACACCGCGACGATCGTCACCAACTGCGGCACGATCGTCGTCGCGATGGACGGCAAGGCGGCCCCGCACACGGTGAACTCGTTCAACTTCCTGGCGAGCAAGGGCTTCTTCAGCGACACGAAGTGCCACCGGCTGACCACCTCGGGGATCGACGTGCTGCAGTGCGGCGATCCGACCGGTACCGGCACGGGCGGGCCCGGTTACACGATCCCGGACGAGAACCTCGCCGGCGCGACGTACCCGGTCGGCACGGTCGCCATGGCCAACGCCGGCCCCAACACCGGCGGCAGCCAGTTCTTCCTGGTGTACGGGCCCTCACAGCTCGGGCCGGCCTACACCCCGTTCGGGCACATCACGTCCGGCCTCGACGTCATCAAGCGGGTCGCCGCCGCCGGCAGCAACCCGCCGGGTGACGGCGCGCCGCTTCAGCCGGTGGTCATCGAGACCTTCACGGTGACCAAGGGCGCCCCCGCGGCGAGCTAGGCCTTACAGCCCCGAGGTCACCCGGTAGGCGTCGTACACGCCTTCCACGTTGCGAACCGCCCCGAGCAGATGACCGAGGTGCTTCGGGTCGCCCATCTCGAAGGTGAACTTCGACAGCGCAACCCGGTCTCGCGACGTGCTCACCGACGCCGAGAGGATGTTGACGTGGGCGTCGGACAGTACCCGCGTCACGTCGGCGAGCAACCGGCTGCGGTCGAGCGCCTCGACCTGGATCGCGACGAGGAACACCGAGCCTGACGTCGGCGCCCACTCGACTTCGACGAGACGTTCGGGCTGGCTGGTCAGGTTGGCGGCGTTCGAGCAGTCGGTGCGGTGCACCGACACCCCGTGTCCGCGGGTGACGAAGCCGAGGATCTCGTCGCCCGGGACCGGGGTGCAGCAGCGGGCGAGCTTGGCCCAGACGTCGGACTCGTTCTTCACGAGTACGCCGGGGTCACCGCCCGAGCGATGGCGACGCGGGGCCCGGGTGGCCGTCTCGGTCTCTGCGATGTCCTCGACGGCGCCGTCGGGTCCACCCAGCGCCTGGACCAGGCGGCTGACGACCGACTGCGCCGAGACGTGGTTCTCGCCGACCGCGGCGTAGAGCGAGGACACGTCCGCGTAGTGCATGTCCTTCGCCAGCGTCACGAGCGCGTCACCGCCGAGCAGCCGCTGCAGCGGCAGACCGGCCTTGCGCATCGCGCGACTCAGCGACTCTTTTCCGGCCTCGATCGCGTCCTCGCGCCGCTCCTTGGCGTACCACTGCCGGATCTTGTTGCGCGCCCGCGGGGACTTGACGAAGGACAGCCAGTCCCGGCTGGGACCCGCGGTCTCCGACTTCGAGGTGAACACCTCGACGACGTCGCCGTTCTCGAGCGCCGACTCCAGCGGGACCAGGCGACCGTTGACCCGGGCGCCGATGCAGCGGTGCCCGACGTCGGTGTGGACCGCGTAGGCGAAGTCGACGGCGGTCGCGCCCGCCGGCAGCCCGATGACGTCGCCCTTCGGAGTGAAGACGAAGCATTCCTGGGCGTGCAGGTCGAAGCGCAGCGAGTCGAGGAACTCCCCCGGGTCCTGTGTCTCACGCTGCCAGTCGACGAGCTGGCGCAGCCAGCTGATCTCGGTGTCCGGACCGCTGCGCGGTGACGTCTTCGTCTCCTTGTACTTCCAGTGCGCGGCGATGCCGTACTCAGCGGTGCGATGCATCTCGTGGGTGCGGATCTGGATCTCGACCGGCTTGCCCTGCGGCCCGATCACCGTCGTGTGCAGCGACTGGTAGAGGTTGAACTTGGGCATCGCGATGTAGTCCTTGAACCGGCCCGGGACCGGCGACCAGATCGTGTGGATCACCCCGACCGCGGCATAGCAGTCACGCTCGGTGTCGACGGTGATCCGCACCCCGACGAGGTCGTAGATGTCGTCGAACTCGCGACCGCCTGCGACCATCTTCTGGTAGATCGAGTAGTAGTGCTTCGGGCGGCCGGTCACGACCGCCTTCACCTTCGCCGCGCGGAGCTCGGTCTGCACCCGTGCGCTCACCCCGGCCAGGTACGTGTCCCGAGACGGAGCGCGCTCGGCAACCAGCCGGACGATCTCGTCGTACCGCTTCGGATACAACGTCGCGAAGGACAGATCCTCCAGCTCCCACTTGATCGTGTTCATGCCGAGCCGGTGGGCGAGCGGGGCGTAGATCTCGAGCGTCTGCTTGGCGAGCCGCTGCTGCTTGTCCGGCGGCAACCACATCAACGTCCGCACGTTGTGCAGCCGGTCGGCCAGCTTGAGGACGAGGACCTTCGGGTCCTTCGCCATCGCCACGACCATCTTGCGGATGGTCTCGGCCTCCGCCGATTCGCCGTAGCGGACCTTGTCGAGCTTGGTCACGCCGTCGACGAGTCGGCCCACCTCGTCGCCGAAGTCCCGGGTGACGTCCGCGAGGGACAGCGTCGTGTCCTCGACCGTGTCGTGCAGCAGCGCGGCGCACAGGGTGGGCGCCTCCATGCCGATGTCGGCGACGATCTGCGCCACCGCGAGCGGATGGGAGATGTAGGCGTCGCCGCTGCGTCGCTGCTGTCCGCGATGGGAACGCTCAGCGACGTCGTAGGCGCGGACCACCATCCGCAGGTCCGCCTTCGGATGGTGGGTTCGCAGCGTCTTGAGCAGCGGCTCGAGCTCCGGCGGTGGTGCTGCCTTGGAGCTGCCCGACAGCCGCGCCAGCCGACCGCGCATCCGGGCCGCAGCGGCGGGCTCCGCGATGGCCTCGTACGTCGTGACCGGGTCGGGCAGCGCGGTGAGCTCAGGGGCGTCGGGCACGAGTTCGTCCGCCGTCGGGACGATCTCGCTCGACATGACGCCAATCCCCTTCGCTGCCTCGTTTCCGAGTCTAACGATCGCAAGCAGTCAGGCTCTCGAAGCGTTACAACGCTCCGAGAGCCTGACTACTTCCTAGAGACCGGAGAACAGGCCGGTCGGGAGCAGCGTCACGACGTTCACCGGCAGGGTGCTCAGCACCGACGTCGGGACGCCGAGGAACGTCGAGAGAGTGTCGAGCTGCAGCGCCGACAGCACGCCCGCGGGCAGAGCAGAGATCAGGGTCGACGGCGAGACCGTCGCGGGCACGGAGATCGGCAGGCCGGCGAGCAGCTCCCCGAGCAGGTTGCCGACGACGGGCAGACTCGACAGGCCCGGCAGGCTGGGCAAGCCGGCCCCGGTGAGGTCGCTGACCGGCAGCAGGCTCAGGAAGCCGACCGGCAGACCGCCGAGCGTGCTCGACGCGATACCGGTCAGCGAGGAGATGCTCGACAACGCTGTCGACGACAGGCCGAGGGAAGAGATCAAGGCGTCGGGTGACAGTCCCGCCGGGATGCTGATCGGAAGGCCGGTCGAGGCGACGATCTGGACGAGGTTGCCGGGCAGCAGGCTCAGGATGCTCAACGGCAGTCCCGACAGCACCGACGTCGGCACCCCGAACAACGTCGACAGCGTCGACAGCTGCACCGCCGACAGCACCGTCGAAGGCACCGAGCCGATCAGCTGGGAGCCGGTCAGGCCACCGCCCGTCGGCAACGAGAACGGCAGTCCGCCGAGGGTGGACTCGAGCAGCGAGACGAGGTCGCCCGAGGTCGGCAGCCCCGACAGACCCGGCAGGCTCGGCAACGTCGCACCGGTCAGGTCGCCGCCGGGCAGCAGCCCGAGGAAGCCGACGGGAAGGTCGGTGAGGGTGCTCGCCGGAATGCCGACGCGCGACGCGACGCTCGACAGCGTCGCCGAGGACAGGCCGAGGGAGGAGATCAGCGACTTCGAGGTCACCCCGCTGGGCACCGTGACCGGCAAGCCGGACGACGCCGGGGGCGTCTTGGCCGGCGCGGCGTGGACCGTCACGGACTTGGATTTGGTCACCTTCACGCCGTGCCGGTCGACGATCGTCAGCACGACGTTGAACGTTCCCGGCTTGGCGTAGGCGTGGCTCGCGCGAGTCTTCAGGTTGGCAAGGCTGATGGCGGTGCCGTCACCGAAGGTCACCTTCGCCTTGCGCAGCACATCGCCCTTCGGCAGACGGCTGCGGCTCGCGTTGGCGACGACATCGGTGCCGACCGCCGGCTTGCTCGTCGAGACGCTCAACGCGGCGACGGGATGCTTGGGCGCCGCCGAGGCGGCTTTCGGTGTGGCGGCGACGGCGGTCGCGGCGGTCAGGACGGTGATCGTCGCGGCCGCGCCAACGGCGATGCCGGATGACACGACAGAGTGAAAACGCACGGTGTTCCCCTCACTGGGCAGACTGGGTAGTTGAAGCATCTGCGCGTGAGCCGTACGTATCCATGGCTACTTCGAGCCATTTGCGGCGACCGCGCCGCAACCGCCGCAAGTCAGTAGGTAAGGAGTGCCTGGACCTCGAGATCGCCGAGCTTCGCTCGACCGCCGAGCGCCTCGAGCTCCAGCAGCACGCTGCACCCGACCACTCGCGCGCCGCCGCGCCGTACCAGGTCGGCGGCCGCCGCGACAGTGCCGCCAGTCGCCAGCACGTCGTCCACGATCAGCACGCGTTCCCCCGCGGAGAACGCGTCGCGGTGCACCTCCAGGACGGCTTCGCCGTACTCGAGGACGTAGGCCGAGGAGTACGTCGCGCTCGGCAGCTTCCCGGCTTTGCGGACTGGGACGAAGCCGGCGCCGAAGTGGTAGGCGACCGCGGCGGCGAGGATGAATCCTCGAGCCTCGATCCCGGCGACCTTGTCGATGGTGCCGCGGCCGTGGTGGCTCACGATGGCGTCCACTGCACCGGCGAAGGCGACGTGGTCGGCGAGCAGCGGAGTGATGTCCTTGAAGGTCACTCCCGGCTCGGGGAACCCCTCGACGTCGCGCACCCGGGTACGCATGACGGCTTCGAGGTCGAGCGGGCTCACCTCCGTTTGCGCGACCTGTTACCACCGCCCGGGCGCCGGCGACCGGCGGGCCGTGCACCCGCCTTCGGCGGGGCGCCGGTACGGCGCGGGCGGGGCGCCTCGCCCTCGGCAGCGGCGAGGTCGGCCGGTGTCAGCACCTCAGGTGCGACGTCCGCCGGGATCGGGCCTGCGGCGGTCGCGACGGCCGGGGCCGAGACGGCCTCCCGCTCCCGCCGCGTCGCGACCCGCTTCGCCAGCTGCTGGTAGGTCGCCTCCCGCTCCTTGAAGTCGCACAACAGGGGCGAGGCGATGAAGATCGAGGAGTACGCCCCGGACGCCAGACCGATGAACAGCGCGAAGGACAGGTCCTTCAGTGAGCCGGCGCCGAGGAAGCCGGCACCGATCACGAGCAGACCGATCACGGGCAGCAGCGCGATGACGGAGGTGTTGATGGAACGCACCAGCGTCTGGTTGACGGCGAGGTTCGTCGCCTGGCTGAACGTCATGCGGCTGCCGCCGGCGATGCTCGCGGTGTTCTCCCGCACCTTGTCGAACACGACGACGGTGTCGTAGAGCGAGTAACCGAGGATCGTCAGCAGCGCGATGACGGTCGACGGGCTCACCTGCAGGCCCGACAGCGAGTAGATGCCGGCCGTGATCACGAGGTCGTGGAGCAGCGCGATGATCGCGGCGAGCGCCATCTTCCATTCGAAGCGGATCGACAGATAGACGATCACGGCGATGAGGAAGATGATCAGACCCTCAATCGCCTTGTGGGTGATCTGCGAGCCCCAGTTGGAACCGACCGTGGTCGGGCTGATCTGGTCCTCGGTGATGCCGAGCTTGCTGCTCAGCGCGTCCTCGATCTTCACGACCTGGGTGTTGGTGAGGGTCACCGTCTGGACGTCGAACTGCTTGGCCGACCCGCTGCCGACCGTTTCCGACACCTCGGGCGTGATGCCGGTCGAGCTCACCGCGTCCGTGACGTCCGACAGCGAGTGGCCGTTGAGCGGCCCGAGGAACTGGGCTCCGCCCTTGAAGTCGATCGACGGGTTCAGGCCTTGCACGGCAAGGCTGACGATGCCGACCAGGATCACGATCCCGGAGCCGACGTACCACCACAGCCTGCGGCCGATGAAGTTGTAGGAGACCTCACCGCGATAGAGCTTGGTAGCCAGTGAGTCGGCGTCGTTGCGCGCCATCAGTTCGCCACCTTCCCGCGGGCGGGCCGACTGGACCGTTCATCGTCGGCGTCTCGTGTCACGCCGGCGCGGGCGCGCCCGATGCCGGTCCACGCCTTGCCGGAGTCGAACGCCGGGCGGCGGCCGAGGATGGTCAGCAACGGCTTGGTGAAGAAGAACACGATCAGCAGGTCGGACAGCGTCGACAGACCCAGCGTGAAGGCGAACCCGCGTACGTCGCCGATGGAGACGATGTAGAGGATCAGCGCGGCGAGCAGCGAGACCGTGTCCGCCGACAGGATGGTCCGTCGCGCCCGGGGCCACGCCCGGTCCACCGCGCTGCGCAGCCGCCGGCCCTCACGCACCTCGTCGCGAAGTCTTTCGAAGTAGACGACGAAGGAGTCCGCGGTGATACCGACCGCGACGATGAAGCCTGCGATGCCTGGCAGCGACAGGGTGTACCCGACCGACGAGTGGCCGAGCAGCGTCGTCACGGCGTACAGAATCAAGCCCGACACCGCGAGACTGCCGATGGTCACCAGCCCGAGCGCTCGGTAGTAGAGCAGGGAGAACAAGATGACCAGGGCCAGTCCGATCGCACCGGCGATCAGACCGCCGTGCAGCTGGTTCGAGCCGAGCGTTGCCGACACCGTCTCCACATCCGACTGGCCGAACTTCAGCGGCAGCGAGCCGTACTTGAGTACGTCGGCGAGATCGGTCGCCTGGCTCTGGCTGAAGTTGCCCGTGATGTCGGTGAGGCCGCCGGCAATGCCGTCGGTCTGACTAGCGGGCGCGGACTGCACGACACCGTCGAGAGTGATGGCGACCCCGTTGCAGCCCTTGGGGGGACTGCAGCTGCCGTAACCGCTGGAGCTGCTCCCGGTCGCTTCGTAGGCCTTCTTGGTCAGGTTGTACCAAGCCGACGAGCCCGACCCGTTGAACGTCAGGTTGACCTGCCAGTCGACGCCCTGGGTGCTCAGGCCCGCCGACGCCGTCTTGACCTGCGTCCCCTCGATCGCGGCGGGCGCGAGCAGGTACTTGTAGTTCGGCGACGTGGACGGGTCGCAGGCGATGATGTAGTCGCCCGGGATGTCGTTGCCGTTCGTCGGGTTCGGGTGCTTCGAGCAGTCCCAGTTCGCGAACGACGTCTCGAACGCCGAGGTCAGCGTCGCCGACTCGCTGCCCGGCAGCGGCTGGTCGCTGGTCTGCGAGGCAAGGCTGCTCGCGCTCGGCGACGGCGTGACCGCGGGGCTGGTGGTCGATGTCACCGACGCGGTGGGCGTGGGCGTCGGGGTCGGCGTCACGGTCGGCTTGGCGAGCAACGCGGAGGTCAGCGCGTCGCCGTTCGACTTCGTCTTGCGCGAGGACGTCTTGCCGGGCGTGGTGCCCTTCGCGGTCTTGGACGACTTGCCCGGGGAGATCGACACCGTCGGGGACGCGCTCGGCGACGTGGTCGTGGTCGGCGCCGGCACGTAGTTGCCGACCCCGAGCACCTGGCGGAAACGCAGCAGCGCGGTCTGGCCGACGGTGGCGACGATCTTGTTTCGTCCCTTGCCGGGCACCGAGATGATGATGTGGTTGCTGCCCTGCGTCGTGACGTCGGCACCGCCCACGCCGAGCCCGTTGACTCGGTTGCGAATGATGTCGACCGCCTGGTTGAGCTCGCTCTTGGTGATCCCGCCCTTGCCCTGAAGCGGCTCGGCAGTGAGGGTCACCTGGGTGCCGCCCCGCAAATCCAGACCGAGCGCGGGCGTCGCCGACGGGCCCAGGAACACGCCGAGGTAGAGCCCGACGATCAACAGCGCCATCCCGGCCAGGGCTCTGCCTGGACGTGCCTTGGTGGCTTGTGCCACGTTCGTGTCTGCCTTTCCGGGAGTGAGTACTACGCCGACCGTCGTTGCTTCGACCGCTACGTGCCGGTCGGGCCGTCCGTCGGGTCAGGCGGGTTTTCCGGCTCCTCGATGACCTCGTGGTTCGTCACGTCGGGCGAACCCTCCTCCGGCTCGTCGCCGAGCACCCGCAGGATGGCGGCGGGCACGTAGCGCACCCTGATACCCGGAGCGATCTCGAGGGTCAGCGCGTCGTCGTTCACCTCCACCACCGTGGCGAGCAAACCTGAGGTGGTGATGATCTCGTCACCGGGTGCCGCCTTGCGGGCGGACTCGACCGCGGCACGCTGCCGGTTGCGGGCGGGACGGATGAACAGCAGGTAGGCGAGGAAGAACAGGACGATCAGCAGCAGGAACGGCGCGAAGCTGCTCCCACCGGCGCTGCTGCCGCCGCTGGTGCTGCCGCCGCTGCTGCTCGCCGCGGGCAGCGCCAACACGGCCCTGGCCAGCAAACTGGCGTGCACGCGCCTCGCCCTCTCCTCGACAAGCCGATGAGTCGGCGAGACTCCTCCGCCAACCGGTGGGTCAGTCTACGTCGGCACCTTGATCGTCGAGGTCGATCAAGGGCAGCATCGCCGCGTCGCCGACTCCACCGAGAGGCGGCCGGCGCAGTCCCAGATGCCGCCAGGCAGCCGGCGTCGCGACCCTGCCGCGCGGCGTGCGGGCGAGCAACCCGGCCCGGACGAGGAACGGCTCAGCGACGGTCTCGACGGTCTCGGGCTCCTCGGCGACCGCGACGGCGAGCGTGGTGAGGCCGACCGGTCCGCCGTCGAAGCGGACGATCAGCGCCTCGAGCACAGCCCGGTCGAGCCGGTCCAGGCCGAGCTCGTCGACGTCGTACATCGCCAGAGCAGCCTGCGCCACCTCGCGGTTGACGATGCCGTCGGCGCGCACCTCCGCGTAGTCACGCACCCGTCGCAGCAACCGGTTGGCGATTCGCGGCGTGCCCCTCGCCCGCCCGCCGATCTCGGCCGCGCCGTCGGGGGTCAGCGTGACCTCGAGCAGCGTGGCGCTGCGGCGCAGCACGGTCTCGAGCTCTTCCGGGGAGTAGAAGTCGAGGTGGGCGACGAAGCCGAACCGGTCCCGCAGCGGACCCGGGAGCAGGCCGGCGCGGGTGGTTGCGCCTACCAGCGTGAACGGCGCGACGTCGAGCGGGATGGCGGTCGCGCCCGGTCCCTTGCCGACCACGACGTCGACCCGGAAGTCCTCCATGGCGACGTAGAGCATCTCCTCGGCGGGGCGCGCCATCCGGTGGATCTCGTCGAGGAAGAGCACCTCCCCCTCGCCCAACGTCGACAGCAGCGCCGCAAGATCGCCGGCCCGCTCGATCGCCGGCCCGCTGGTGATCCGCAACGGCGCGCCGAGCTCGTTGGCGATGATCATCGCCAACGTCGTCTTGCCGAGACCCGGCGAGCCGGACAGCAGAACGTGGTCCGGGGGGCGGCCACGCCCCCGCGCGGCGTCGAGCACCACGGCGAGCTGCTCCCTGACCCGCGGCTGTCCGACGAAGTCGTCGAGCCGCTTGGGGCGCAGCGCGGCGTCGATCACCTCTTCGTCGGCACCTGCGTACGCCGACACCAGGTCTTCGGACTCCGCCATGGTTCGCCTAGGCCCGGCTCAGCATCTGCAGGCAGGAACGCAGCAGAGCGGAGATGTTGGGGGCGTCGCCCACCGCGATCGCCGCCTCCGCCTCGGGACCCACCGCCACCAGCGCGTCGTCGACCTCACGCCCCGACCAGCCGAGGCCGGTCAGCGCGTCGCGCAGCTGGTCGCGCCAGGCGCCCGGGTTCTGCCCCGGCAGCCGGACCACGGTCGCCCCGCCACCGCTCGGCGCGCCGAGCTTGTCCTTCAGCTCGAGCACCAGGCGCTGCGCGCCCTTGCGGCCCACGCCGGAGACCAAGGTCAGCGCTCCGACGTCGTCGGTGGCGACGGCGGCGCGAACCGCGTCGGGGCTCAGCACGGCAAGCACCGCCTGGGCGAGCTTCGGTCCGACCCCGGTGACGCCTTGCAACGTCTCGAACACCGACCGCTCGTCGTCGGTGGCGAAGCCGAACAGGGTCAGCGAGTCCTCTCGCACGACCAGGCTGGTCGCCAGCCGCACGTGCTCCCCCACCCGCAGCGTCGCGAGCGTCGCCGGCGTGCACTGCACCGCCACCCCGATGCCGCCGACCTCGACGACGGCGCCGTCAGCGCTGACCAGCGCCACGACCCCGCTGATCGTGGCGATCATCGGGCGGCCGCCGCGGCCACGCGGGTGCGCTGTGCGTGCTGTGCTTGCTGTGCGTGCGTCGTTTGCTGCGCCTGCGCCAGCCGCGCCATCGCCGCTCCTCGCCACACGTGGCAGATCGCCAGCGCGAGCGCGTCGGCGGTGTCCGCCGGCTTCGGCGCCCCAGCGAGGTTCAGGATGCGGGCCACCATGTGGCCGACCTGCGCTTTCTCGGCACGTCCGGAGCCGGTGATCGCGGCCTTGACCTCACTCGGCGTGTGCATCGCCACCGGGACTCCGGCCCGGGCCGCTGCGGTGATCGCCATTGCGGCCGCCTGCGCCGTACCCATGACGGTCCGGACGTTGTGCTGGCTGAACACCCGCTCGACGGCGACGACATCGGGGCGGTGGCGCTCGATCCAGTCCGCGATCTGGCGGTCGATCGCGAGCAGCCGGTGCGCGACGTCGTCGGTCGGCGGGGTCTGTACGACGTCGTAGGCCACCGCGTCGAGCGAACGACCTGGGGCGCCGTCGACCACGCCCAGCCCGCACCGGGTCAGCCCCGGATCAACGCCCAGCACCCGCACCGCTCGCCCCGTTCTTCCGAACATACGTTCGGAAGAACATTAACGGTGACCGGCCCGCGGACGACGCAGCGACGCGCCCAAACCCAACTGTGAGCTGCGCGGTACCTCCGGCGGTATCCACCGGCTCACGGACTGAGCAACTTCCGCACCAAGCGTCGACGCCCCGCTCGACGCTCACTGCTGACTGCTGACTGCTGACTGCATCTTGCACCGATGATCGACCGACCCGAAGCCCTTGGGCTTGACCGCGGCGGCGCCACAAGTCTGGACCAGTGCCTGGCTGCGGGCCTGAGCAAGCGACAGGTTCATCGTCTGGTGGCGAGCGGCCGGTGGCAGTCACCCTTCCCGCGGGTCTATGTCACGTTCAGCGGGCCGCTCCCGGCCGAGACAGTTCACCACGCCGCATTGCTCTACGCAGGAGCGAGCAGCGTGCTCAGCCACGAGTCCGCCGGCGCTTTGTGGCGACTCTGTCGAACTCCGCCCGAAGTCCATCTGCTCGTTCCCTACCCCCGCCAGGTCGACGAGCAGGTCGGACTCACCCTGCACCGATCCCGCACCCTGGTCGCTGACGAGATCCATCCGTGCCTGTCGCCGCGGCGCACCACGATCGAAAGAACCGTGCTCGACCTGCTGGCCGGAAGGAACAGTGCCGACGCCGCACTTGGCCTGATCGGCGACGCCGTTCGTACTCGTACGACGACTGCGTTCCGATTGCGGAGCGCAGTGCTGGCGAAGCCTCGTACCCGATGGCGCCCGCTGATCTTGGACGCGCTGCCAGACATTGCCGCCGGCGCGCAGTCACCGCTCGAGCTCCGAGACGCAGCCATCCGACGCCGCCACGGTCTGCCGGCGGGTCGCCGGCAGGTTCGTCGCTGCGGAAGCCACGTCGAGTATCTCGACGTCGTGATCGAGGAGTTCGGCCTGCACATCGAGCTCGACGGACGCCTCGGCCACGACCGAACCCGCGAACGATGGCGGGACATGCGCCGCGACAACCGAAGCGAGATCGCCGGGCTCCGACACCTTCGCTACGGCTGGGCAGACGTCGTTGATCGTCCCTGTCAGGTGGCGGCCGAGCAGGCGGAGGTTCTGCGTCAGCAGGGATGGACGGGCGTCCTGCGGCCCTGTCCCAACTGTCGTGGACCTTTGTGAGCCGCGCGGTACCTCCGGCGGTATCCACCGGCTCACGGATCGGCTAGACGGACTCGAGGACCTCGTCGCTGACGTCGAAGTTGGCCCAGACGTTCTGGACGTCGTCGCAGTCCTCGAGCGCCTCGACGAGGCGCAGCACCTTGCGGCCGTTCTCGTCGTCGAGGGGCACCGAGACCGACGGCAGGAAGGCGGTGTCGGCAGACTCGACGGGGATGTTGGCCGCCTCGAGCGCGGCGCGTACGGCGGGGTTGTCGGTGGCCTCGGAGATCACCTCGAACTCCTCGCCGAGGTCGTTGACCTCCTCGGCGCCGGCGTCGAGCACCGCGCCGAGGACGTCGTCCTCGGACAGCCCGTCAGCCTTGGCGACCAGCACGACACCCTTGCGGTTGAACAGGTACGCGACGCTGCCGGGGTCGGCCAGCGACCCGCCGTTGCGCGAGAGCGCGGTCCTGACCTCGGACGCGGCGCGGTTGCGGTTGTCCGTGAGGCACTCGACGAGAAGGGCGACGCCACCCGGGCCGTAGCCCTCGTAGGTGATCGCCTCCCAGTCGGCGCCGCCGGCGTCCACGCCGGATCCGCGGCGCACCGCGCGGTCGATGTTGTCGTTGGGGACGGAGTTGCCCTTGGCTTTCGCAATCGCGTCGGCCAGCGTCGGGTTGCCGGCCGGGTCGCCGCCTCCGGTACGAGCCGCGACCTCGATGTTCTTGATCAGCTTGGCGAACAGCTTGCCGCGCCGGGCGTCGACGACGGCCTTCTTGTGCTTGGTCGTCGCCCACTTCGAGTGGCCGCTCACTGCGCGTTCTCCTTGACGATCGAGACGAAGAGCTCGTGGATGCGCGGGTCGCCGGTCAACTCCGGGTGGAAGGCCGTCGCGAGCAGCGTTCCCTGCCGCACTACGACGATTCTACCGTCGTGGCGAGCGAGAGCGGTCGCCGTCGGACCGAGCTGCTCGACCCACGGAGCGCGGATGAACACCCCGTCCACCTCGCCGAGCCCGGCCACGTCGACCGTTGCCTCGAACGAGTCGACCTGACGGCCGAACGCGTTGCGACGGACGGTCATGTCGATGCCGCCGAGCGCCACCTGGTCGGAGGTGCCATCGAGGATGCGGTCGGCCAGCAGGATCATCCCCGCACACGAGCCGTACGCCGGCAGCCCCGAGGCGATCGCCTTGCGCAGCGGCTCGAGCAGCTCGAAGGTCACCAGCAGCTTGCCGATCGTCGTCGACTCTCCGCCGGGGATCACGATCCCGTCGAGCGCGCCGAGCTCATCCGGACGTCGAACGGCCCTCACCCGCGCGCCGCAGGCCTCGAGCGCTGCGCGGTGCTCGCGAACGTCGCCCTGAAGCGCCAGAACCCCGATGTCGGGGACTGCACTCACCAGCCGCGCTGAGCCAGCCGGTGGTCGACCGGCAGCGACTCGACGTTGATGCCGACCATCGCCTCACCGAGACCGCGGCTGACCTTCGCGACCACGTCGGCGTCGTCGTACATCGTGGTCGCCTGGACGATCGCCCGCGCCCGCGCCGCAGGGTCGCCGGACTTGAAGATGCCGCTGCCGACGAACACGCCGTCCGCCCCGAGCTGCATCATCATCGCGGCGTCGGCGGGCGTGGCGATGCCTCCGGCGGTGAACAGCACCACGGGAAGGGCACCGGTCTCGGCGACCTCCTTGACCAGCTCGTACGGCGCCGCCAGCTCCTTCGCCGCGACGTAGAGCTCGTCCTCGCTCATCCCGGCCAGCCGGCGGATCTCGCCGCGGATCGAGCGCATGTGCGTCACCGCGTTGGACACGTCTCCGGTCCCGGCCTCACCCTTCGAGCGGATCATGGCCGCACCCTCGGTGAGCCGGCGAAGCGCCTCGCCGAGGTTCGTCGCGCCGCAGACGAACGGCACGGTGAACGCCCACTTGTCGATGTGGTGGGCGTAGTCGGCCGGGGTCAGCACCTCGGACTCGTCGATGTAGTCCACGCCGAGCGACTGAAGCACCTGCGCCTCGACGAAATGGCCGATCCGGGCCTTCGCCATGACGGGGATGGACACCGCCGCGATGATCCCGTCGATCATGTCGGGGTCGCTCATCCGGGAGACGCCGCCTTCGGCACGGATGTCCGCGGGCACCCGCTCCAGCGCCATGACCGCGACCGCGCCGGCGTCTTCGGCGATCTTCGCCTGCTCCGGGGTGACGACGTCCATGATCACGCCGCCCTTGAGCATCTCCGCCATCCCGCGCTTGACGCGCGCCGTACCGGTCGAGGCCGCGGATTCCGAAGTGCTCACACCTCAACTTTATGCCGCTTGACAACTGAGTTCGCCGGCGTCGGCAGCTCCTCGTCGTCCATCTCGAAGTACGCCGGGTGCGGCGCGTGACCGGCCAGCCGCAGCCAGCGGACCGTACGACGGTCCCGGATCACCAGCGCGTCGCGAACGGTGTCGTTGTAGAAGCGCCGGGCGATCGATGCCCGCAGCGCGTCGTCGTGCACGTCGATTGCGGCCGCACTCGGTGCGAGGAACACCTGTCGATGCTCCTCGGCGAGGCGGGCGAGCTCGCGGGAGAGCAGGTTCTCGGCCACCTCTCGGTCGTGGGCGAGGCCGCGGACGGCGAGCGTCCCCGACACGGCCGTCGCAGCGCCGCCGCCGAGCGCCGCCGGCAGCTCCGCCACCAGCACCGCCACCGATGCGCTGCGCTTGCGCAGCTGGGCGTCGAGGGCCGCGGCGGCCGCGTCGATCCTCGCGTGCAGCCCGTCGAGCCGTCGAGCCGTGAACACGCCGTAGAGCGCGATGACGGCAAGGACGGCGGCAAGAGCGACCAACCTGACCGCCACAACGCGCGACGCTACAGCCCGCGGAGCTGGGTTTCGAACGCGGCGGTGTCGATCAGGTCGGGGTCCTCCTCGACGTGGCCCGTCGAGGCCGCGATCGCGGTCTCATAGACCCGCAAGATCTCCCCGACGACGACCGACCAGTCGTACCGGGTGACGACGGCACGCGCGGCTTCGCGCAGCTCGTCTCGACGCTCGGCCGACCGCAGCAGATCGGCGCACCCCGCGGCGAGGGAGGCCGGGTCCCCAACCGCCGTCAGCTCTCCGAGCCGGCCGCCCTCGAGCACCTGCGCGAAGGCGTCGAGGTTGCTCGCGACGATCGGGGCACCCGCCGACATCGCTTCCAGCAGGATGATCCCGAAGCTCTCGCCGCCGGTGTTGGGCGCAGCGAACACATCGACCGAGGCGTACAGCCGCGCCTTGTCGGCATCGCTCACCCGGCCGAGCATCGTCACCCCCCGCGGCACGGCGGGCGGCTCCCCCGGTCCGGCGACCAGCACCTGCAAATCGGGGAACTCCTCACGCAGCGTCGGCAGCGCGTCGAAGAGGACCTGCAGCCCCTTGCGGGGCTCGTCGACGCGCCCGACGAACCCGATCGTCCGGCCGATCCCGGCGTCCGTGCGTTGCCAGCCGGACAGCGGGGCCGCTGCGGCGTACCGCCCGACGTGCACGCCGTTCGGCACGACGACCGCGTCGCCGCCGAGGTGCTCGACGATCGTCTTACGGGCGGCCGAGGAGACCGCGATCCTGCCGGCGAGCCGTTCCATGTAGATCTGCAGCGGCGTCTGCAGCAGGCTGAGGATCCGCGACTTCGGGTTGGCGGCGTGGAAGGTCGCGACGATCGGCCCTCGCGCGTTGCCCAGCGCGAGCAACGACAGCGAGAAGGTCTCCGGGGAGTGGACGTGCAGCACGTCGAAGTCGCCGTCGTGCAACCACCGGCGCAGTCGGAGCTGGCTGACCGGACCGATGAGCAGCCGTGAGATTGAGCCGTTGTACGGGATCGGCACGCTGCGCCCGGCACGGGTCACGTACGCCGGGAGCGGCACCTCGTCGTCGTCGACGGGAGTGATCACCTCGACGTGGTGGCCCCGCCCCAGCAGGGCTTCGGTCAGGTCGGCGATGTGCGCGACGACGCCGCCGGGGATGTCCCACGGGTACGGCGACACGATGCCGATGCGCATGGCTGCCTCAGACCGAGAGGTTGTCGCTCAACCGCGACGTGTCCAGATCATCCACCCAGACGCGCTGCAGCATGTGCCAGTCCTGCGGGTCGGTCCTGATCGCCTCGGCAAAGGCGTCCGCCATCTGCTGGGTCATCGCCCGGATCTTCGCCTCCCGGTCACCCTCGTCCGGCACCACGATCTGCTCGTGGATCCGGGTGCGCCAGTGCCGGCGGTCGGGGAAGGTCAACGTGACCGGCAGGAGTGCGGCGCCGGTGTCGTGCGCGAGCGCAGCCGGGCCCGCGGGCATCCGGGCGCCGGACCCGAAGAAGTCGACCTCGATGCCCGTCGCGGTCAGGTCGCGGTCGGCGAGCAGGCACAGCGTCCCGCCGGCTCGAAGCCGCTCGGCGAGCAGCTCGAACGGCGCCCGCTCGCCACCGGTGAGCGGGACGACCTCCATCCCGAGGGACTCGCGGAAGGTCACGAACCGGTTGAACAGCGACTCGGGCCTGATCCGCTCCGCGACGGTCGTGAACGGGACCCCTGTCCCCGCCAGCCAAGCCCCGGCCTGGTCCCAGTTCCCCATGTGCGGCAGCGCGAGGATCATGCCCTTGCCTGCGGCGACGGCGTCGCGCAGCCGCTGCTCGTCGACGCAGTGCGTGCGGGCGATCAGGTCGTCCTTGCGCATGCTCGGCAGCTGGAACACCTCGCACCAGTAGCGCATGTAGGACCGGACACCGTCGCGGGTGAGCAGTCGCAGCTCGCGGTCGCTCGCGTCGGGCACCACGCGGGCGAGGTTGTCGTGCAGCGTGATCACGCCGGAGCCGGACCGGACCCAGTAGGCATCGGCGATCGCGTCGAACTGCCGCCGGGCGAGCCGCTCCGGCATGCCGCGCATGACCGCCCAGCCCGCCGCGTAGACGACGTCGGCGAGGTTCTCGTTCAAGAGGCGGCGGCTCGGGCCTGGAGCAGCTTCGCCTGACGGCGTACCTCGACGATCCGCTGGATCACGGTCACCGACGTCGCGGCGGCGAGGCCCCACAAGCCGATGGCGCGCAGCACCGGCAGCCCGAAGATCCCGGAGAACCCGGTCAGCACGAGGATCGCGATCAGCCGCTCGGAGCGCTCGGCGATGCCGACGTTCGCGGTCATCCCGAGGCTTTCGGCACGGGCTTTGGAGTACGACGTGACGACGCCGGCGACGAGGTCATAAAGCGCGACCGCACACAGCGTGGTGTTGTTGCCCCGCCCGGCGTACCAGAGCGCGAGCGAGCCGAACACCGCCCCGTCGCCGACGCGATCCAGCGTCGAGTCGAGGAACGCACCCCACGGGCCGCTCGTGCCACGAGCCCGCGCCACTGCGCCGTCCATGAGGTCGGAGAACACGAACGCGGTGATGACGAGCGTGCCGACGAGGAACCGACCGCGCGGATAGAAGCCGAGCGCACCGCCGGTGACCCCGATCGTGCCGACGACCGTCAGCGCGTCGGGAGTGATGCCGATCGCGACCATACGGCGCGCAATGGGATCGACCACACGGTTGATCTGCGGGCGAGCGTGGATGCCGAGCATCGTGCGCTGAGGATAGCGAGATCGATCTCGGTCGAGGTCTTGTCGGGTCGGCACTTCAGGAGGACAGTCCGAACCGAGGGGCGAGACGAGGAGGCAACCATGGCCGACAAGACGAGCACTTCAGGAGCCGCGGGCAGGGCACCAGTGGCCGACGAGCCGGGGCGGATCCGCAATGTCGTGCTCGTCGGCCATTCGGGTGCCGGCAAGACCACGCTGGCCGAAGCACTCCTCGTCGCGACCGGGACGATCCCGCGGGCCGGCCGCGTCGAGGACGGCACGACGGTCAGCGACTTCGACGAAGCGGAGATCCGCCAGCAGCGGTCGATCAGCCTGACCCTCACCCCGTTCGAGCACGCCGGCGTCAAGGTCAACCTCCTGGACTCCCCCGGCTACGCCGACTTCACCGGTGACCTGCGCGCCGGGTTGCGCGCCGCGGACGCTGCGCTGTTCGTCGTCAGCGCGGCCGATGGGATCGACGGCACGACGCGGATGATGTGGGAGGAGTGCGCGACGGTCGGCATGCCGCGTGCCGTCGTGATCACGAGGCTGGACTCGCCCCGCGCCGACTACGACGCGACCCTGGCGGCCTGCCAGGAGGCGTTCGGCGACGGCGTACTCCCGATCTACCTGCCGCTGCACGGGGACGGCGACGAGGTCGCGGGCCTGATCGGGCTGCTGTCCCAGCAGGTCGTCGACTACAGCGGCGGGCAGCGGGTCCAACGCGATCCCGACCCCGAGCACCTGCCGTTGATCCAGGAGCACCGCAACACCCTGATCGAGGGGATCATCGCCGAGTCCGAGGACGAGACGTTGATGGACCGCTACCTGGGCGGTGAGGACATCGACGTGAAGGTGCTCATCGACGACCTGGAGACGGCGGTCGCCCGCGGCAGCTTCTACCCCGTACTGACGGCGTGCGCCGGCAGCGGGCTCGGCATGGCCGAGCTCCTCGAGGTGCTCACCGGCGCGTTTCCCTCGCCACTCGAGCACCCGCAGCTGCCCGTGACCCGGCCGGACGGCACACCCGTCGAGCCGCTGGTCTGCGACCCGGCGTCCCGGTTGTGCGCGGAGGTCGTCAAGACCACGACCGACCCGTACGTCGGACGCATCTCCCTGGTCCGGGTCTTCTCCGGCACGTTGCGACCCGACGCGGTGCTGCACGTGTCCGGTCACGGCCTCGCCGAGCGCGGTCACGAAGACCACGACGTGGACGAGAAAGTCGGCTCGCTCGCGGTGCCCCTCGGCAAGACGCTGCACCCGGTGGACCACGCCATCGCCGGGGACATCGTCGCCATCGCGAAGCTGGCCCGCGCCGAGACCGGCGACACGCTGTCGACGAAGGACGACCCGCTGCTCGTCGCCGCCTGGGAGATGCCGGAGCCGCTTCTGCCGGTCGCGATCGAGGCGAAGAGCAAGGCCGACGAGGACAAGCTCTCGACCGGGCTGCAACGGGTCGTCGCCGAGGAGCCGACGGTGCGCCTCGACCGCAACACCGAAACGGCCCAGCTGATCCTGTGGTGCATGGGCGAGGCGCACGCCGACGTCCTCATCGATCGGCTGTCGAGCAAGTACGGCGTCGCGGTGGAGCGGGTCGAGCTCCGGGTGCCGCTGCGCGAGACGTTCTCGAGCGCGGCCAGCGGCCACGGCCGGCACGTGAAGCAGTCGGGCGGCCACGGTCAGTTCGCGGTCTGCGACGTCGACTTCGAGCCACTCCCGGAGGGAGCGGGCTTCGAGTTCGTCGACAAGATCTACGGCGGGTCGGTGCCCAACCAGTTCATCCCGTCAGTGGAGAAGGGCATCCGCGCGCAGATGGAACGCGGCGTCGCCGCGGGCTATCCGGTGGTCGACGTCCGGGCGACGCTGCGAGACGGAAAGGCGCACTCCGTCGACTCCTCGGACATGGCCTTCCAGATGGCCGGCGGGCTCGCTCTCAAAGACGCCGCGGAGAAGGCGCAGATCTCACTGCTCGAACCGGTCCTCGAAGTGTCGGTGCTCGTCGCGGACGACTACGTCGGCGCGGTCATGAGCGACCTGTCCACCAGGCGCGGCCGCGTCACCGGGACTGAGCCGGTCGGCACCGGCCGCACGCTGGTCCGGGCCGAGGTCCCGGAAGTCGAGGTGACCCGCTACGCCATCGACCTGCGCTCGCTCTCGCACGGCACGGGCAGCTTCAGCCGCCACCACCTCCGCTACGAGCCGATGCCGCCGCAGCTCGCGTCGAAGGTGATCTCCTCATCGCGGTCTCAGTAACGGCCGAAGCAGCGGACGTAGGCTCGGATCATGCCGATCCTCGCGATCTTCCTGATCCTGCTGGCGCTGTTCGTCGTCCTCCCGCTGGTCGGCTTCCTGGTGTGGACGATGGTCAGCATCGCGGTGTCCGGCATCGTCCTCGGTGGCCTCGCGCGGCTGATCATCCCGGGCCGGCAGAACATCGGGGTGATCGCCACGATCGTGGCCGGCTGGGCCGGCTCGATCATCGGAGGCCTCATCGCGGTGGGCGCGCTCGGGCGGCACGGCCACTGGATCGGGCGGATCCTGATCGAGCTCGGCGTGTCGGCGGTCGCCGTACTCGCCTTCTCCGCCGGTGCCCGCAACAACCAGGTCACCGGCCACGACCGGCACCACAAGATCATCGACATCTGACTTCCGCGGCCATCACCCCAGCCCCACGCCCGAAGTAGCACACGAAGTCGCGCCGGAATCGGGCGAAATACCGCAAAGCGGCGTTGGTCCGAGGCGCGTTGTGTGCTACTTCGAGAAAGCGGGCCAGGCCTCGGCGAGGAGCCGGCGGGTGTCGCGCAGCAGTTGCGGCAGCACTTTGGTCCGGGCGACGACCGGCATGAAGTTCGTGTCGCCACCCCACCGCGGTACGACGTGCTGGTGGAGGTGCTCGGCGATGCCGGCGCCCGCGACGACGCCCTGGTTCATGCCGATGTTGAAGCCCTGTGCGCCGCTGACCTCCCGGATGACCCGCATCGCGGACTGGGTGAGTGTGGCTACCTCAGCCGCCTCCGGGTCGGTGAGGTCCGGATAGCCCGCGACGTGGCGGAACGGCACGACCATCAGGTGCCCCGCGTTGTACGGGTAGAGGTTCAGCACGACGTACGCCAACGTCGCGCGGTGAACGATCAGCCCGTCCTCGTCGGACATCGCCGGGATGGCGCAGAACGGGCACTCGTCGGACTTGCCGGCACCCTGGATGTAGGCGAGCCGCTCCGGCATCCAGATGCGCTGCCACTCGTCGGGTACGCCGACGCCGGCCTGGTGCTCGAGATCCGGCGTGCTCATTCCGTGGCGGGTTCGGGGTTGAGCGCGTCGGCGGCGATCTGGCGCTCCGCAACGTTGCGGACCACCTCCGCGATCGCCGCATCGACCGGAACTCCGCGTCGTTCGATGCCGTTGCGATAACGGATCGAGACCGCGTCCGCCACCTCGTCACGCTCGCCGGCGACGAACATGAACGGCACCTTCTCCTGCTGCGCCTTGAGGATCTTCTTCTGCATCCGGTCGTCGCTGGCGTCGACCTCCGCGCGGATGCCCGAAGCGCGCAGCTTCGCCACGACGCCGTCGAGGTAGGCGGCGTTCTCGCTGCGGATCGGGATGCCGACGACCTGCATCGGCGCAAGCCACGCGGGGAAGGCGCCCGCGTAGTGCTCGAGGAGTACGGCGAAGAACCGCTCGATCGAGCCGAACAACGCCCGATGGATCATCACCGGCCGGTGGCGCTGGCCGTCGTCGCCCTGGTACTCCAGGCCGAAGCGCTCCGGAAGCGCGAAGTCGAGCTGGATCGTCGACATCTGCCAGCTGCGGCCGATCGCGTCACGCGCCTGTACCGAGATCTTCGGGCCGTAGAACGCCGCGCCGCCCGGATCAGGGACGAGCTCGAGGCCGGAGGCCTCCGCGACCGAACGCAGCGTCTCGGTCGCGACCTCCCAGTCCTCGTCGCTGCCGACGTACTTGTCGGGGTCCTTCGTCGACAGCTCCAGGTAGAAGTCGTTCAGGCCGTAGTCCGCGAGCAGCCCGAGCACGAACTGAAGCAGCGAAGTGAGCTCGTCGCGCATCTGCTCGCGGGTGCAGTAGATGTGCGCATCGTCCTGGGTGAAGCCGCGTGCCCGGGTCAAGCCGTGTACGACGCCGGACTTCTCGTACCGGTAGACCGTGCCGAACTCGAACAGCCGCAGCGGCAGCTCACGGTAGGAGCGGCCCCGCGCGCCGAAGATCAGGTTGTGCATCGGGCAGTTCATCGGCTTGAGGTAGTACTCGCCGTTGTCGAGCTCCATCGCCGGGAACATGCCCTCGGCGTACCAGTCGAGGTGCCCGCTGACCTCGTAGAGCTTGCCCTTGGTGATGTGGGGGGTGTTCACGAACTCGTACCCGGCCTCGATGTGTCGCTGGCGGGAGTACTCCTCCATCGCCATGCGGATCACGCCGCCCTTGGGATGGAAGACCGCGAGGCCCGAGCCGATCTCGTCAGGGAAGGAGAACAGGTCGAGCTCGGCACCCAGGCGCCGGTGGTCGCGACGCTCCGCCTCCTCGAGCAGCTCGAGATGCCGGTCGAGGTCCTCCTGCGTGGCCCAGGCGGTGCCATAGACGCGCTGCAGCTGCTGGTTCTTCTCGTCCCCGCGCCAGTACGCCGCGGCGGTCCGCATCAGCTTGACCGTCGGGATCAGCCTCGTGCTCGGCAAGTGGGGGCCGCGGCAGAGGTCCTTCCACGCCACCGAGCCGTCGCGGCGCAGGTTGTCGTAGATCGTGAGCTCGCCCGCGCCGACCTCCATCGAGGCGCCTTCGGCAGCCTCCTCGGCGGAGCCTTTGAGGCCGATCAGCTCGAGCTTGTACGGCTCGTCCGCGAGCTCGGAACGCGCCTCGGCGTCGGTGACGACTCGGCGGGTGAAGGTCTGGCTCTCCTTGATGATCTTGCGCATCTGCTTTTCCAGACGCTCGAGGTCGTCCGGAGTGAACGGGGTGTCGACGTCGAAGTCGTAGTAGTAGCCGTTGGTGATCGGCGGGCCGATGCCCAGCCGCGCCGACGGGAACAGCTCCTGCACGGCTTGCGCGAGCACGTGGGCGCTCGAGTGCCGGAGCACCGCCAAGCCGTCGGGTGAGTCCATCGGCACGGGGTCGAGGACGTCGCCGTCTTGCGGCTTCCACGACAGGTCGCGCAAGGCGCCGCTGCCGTCACGGGCGACGACCGCGTCGAGCTCGGCGCTGCGGAACAGCGCGCCGGCCGTCGTACCGGACTCCGTGACAACGCTCGATCCGTTGACGGTCACGGTGATCTCAGGCACGAGCGCGAGGGTACTTGGAGGCGTTCGTCAGTTCACCGCATATTGGAGCGACGATGATCGAGACCGAGCTGCGCGACGTCGGCACGCAGGTCGAGTTCGTCGTCCGTACCGATGTCGCCCGCTACCAGGAGCGACTGCCGAAGATGGGGTGGTGGCCGAGCTCGGCACCGGGCACGTTCACCAGGAGACTCGACCGCAGTGCCGACGTGGCGGAGATCTTCGGTCGCTTCACCTCACGAGTCGAGCTGATGATCCAGCAGAGCCTGCGCGAGGTCGCGATCGACTGGCAGGCCGGACTGGTCGAGTGGGTCGGCCGCGTCCAGGACAGCGGGCTGCGGTGGTGGCTCTACGGCAGCGGAGCCCTCGCCGTACGCGGCGTCGACGTCACGCCCGGCGACCTCGATCTGCACGTCAGCGATGCGTCCCTCGCCGGACGCCTCCTCGCCGATCTCCTGGTCGAGCCGGTCACGGAGCTGACCGGCTGGGTCGCCGACCGCGGCGGCCGGGCATGGCACGGCGTCCTCATCGAGTGGTTGTCAGACGCGCACCCGAGCGGCGCCGACCCGCCCCACGAGCAGGAACCGGCGGCGGGCGATCACCTGGAGCACGTCGTCTGGCGCGGATTGACGATTCCCGTGCCTGCCCTGGCGCTGCAACTGGCGGTCGCCGAGCGACGCGGACTGCCTGATCGCGCCGAACTGATCCGACGTGCGATGCAGCGATGAAGGCGGCGTGAACGCGGCCGGGTGGGAGGAGGTGGTGGGCGATACTGGACTCGAACCAGTGACCTCTCGCGTGTGAGGCGAGCGCTCTAACCAACTGAGCTAATCGCCCGGCCGGCACAGGTTAGCGCGCAGCGGCGCAACCGATGTCGCACGGAGTGGCCGACAAACGGTTACCTCGCACCGACTCCGGGAACATGCCATCATCAGCCTGAGCCGCCGGAGGGTCGTAGAGATGGGTTCCCGCCACGACTCGGTCACCGCCGAGATGGAGTTGCGACTGGTCGTCGCCGACGGACCCGATCGCGCGGTTCACGCCGAGCTCAGCTACCTCCCGCGCGACCCGTACGCCGTGCGCATCGGCTTCCACACCGGCACCGACGACGTCGTCGAGTGGACCTTCGCGCGCTCTTTGCTGACCGACGGGGTGACCCATCCGGTCGGTGACGGGGACGTCCAGGTGTGGCCGTCCACCGGGGACGCGGGCGTCCAACAGGTCCGGCTGTCGCTGTCGAGCCCGTCCGGCACCGCCCTGTTCGAGGCGCCGCTGGCCGAGCTCGTCCAGTTCCTCACCAAGACCTACGCCCTCGTGCCGACCGGTTGCGAGAGCAACTTCGTCGACGTCGGCGCCGAGCTCGCCTCGCTGCTCGGCTACGAGTAGCCGGCCCGAGTAGCCCGGCCGGTCACGGGTCCGGTTCGGTGCTGCGCTGGGCGAACACCTCACGCGCCCGTGCGGTGAGCGGCCCGGGCGCCGCGGCGAGCACCCGCCCGTCGACGGCCCGGATCGGCTGCACGTCGCGTGTGCTCGACGTCAGGAACGCTTCGTCGGCGGCGGCGAGCGCCTCGAGCGGCACCGCACGCTCCGCGACGTCACCCAGCCATTCGACCAGGAGCTCTCGCGTGATGCCGGCCAGGCAGCCGCTGGACAGCGGAGGCGTCACGAGCTGCCCGTCGATCCCGAGGAACACGTTGCTGCCGGTCCCCTCGCACAGCTCGCCTCGCGTGTTGGCGAAGATCGCCTCCGCGCCGCCGCGCTGATGGGCGTAGTCGAGGGCGACCACGTTGTCGGCGTACGACGTCGTCTTCAGTCCGGCCGTCGCGGCCCGCTCGTTGCGGGTCCACGGCACGGTCACCACATCGGCGGTCGGCGGCCACTCGGCCAACGGCGCGGTGGCGACGATGACCGTCACCGGGCTGTCGCCGCGGTCACTGCCGTACGGCGCGGGGCCGGCCGTGACGGTGACCCGCAGCCGCGCCGAGCCGAGCGGCTGCGCCGCCACCACCGCCGCAACGCCGTCGCGGATCAGGTCGAGGTCGACCGGCAAGCCGAGCCCGGCGGCTGAGGACTCCAGCCGTCGCAGATGCCGGGTGAGGGCGAACGGCTGCCCACCGGTCACCTTCATCGTCTCGAAGACCCCGTCCCCGACGGTCACGCCGTGGTCGTCGGCGCGCACCACCGGCGCCGCCGGGTCGACGACTACGCCGTTCACCCACAGCGTCATCGGTCGCTCCGGGTCGCCAGGCCCGCCGCGATCTCGAGCAGGCACATCGCGGCCAGGCGGACCGTCCGTTCGTCGTCGGCGTCCTGTGTCGCGTCGACCTCGGTGATGTCGGCGGCGCGCACCCGCGGATCAGCGCCGGCAAGGAAGGCCGCGGTCAGCATCTCGCGCGCGCTCAGCCCGCCGGGCAGGCTTGCCGGGCACGCGGGCGCGACCGCCCGGTCACAGGCGTTGAGGTCGAGGTCGACGTAGGCGCCGGCATCGCCGGCCGCCGCGACGTCCAGGGCTTCCCGCATGCACTCGGCGATCCCTCGCTCGGCGACCTCACCTCGCCCGATCACCGTCACGCCGCGGGCGTGCGCCTCCGTCGCGTAGGAGCGGCTGTTCGCCCAGTCGGCGATCCCGACCTGCACGATGCGCTCCCCCGGCAACCCGGCCGCGATGAGCTCGCGGACCGGCGCCCCGTTGCTGCGCGCCTCGCGAAGGTCGTGATGAGCGTCCACCGTGACCAGCCCGGCACGGCCGAGATCGTCCCCGAACACACCCGCCATCGCCGGGTAGGTCAGCGAGTTGTCACCGCCGATCACGACCAGCAGCCGCGCCTTGGCCGCGGCGGTCTCGACGGCGGTACGGACCCGCCACTCCCCCTCGACCCGGACGTCGGGGTCGTCGACGTCCCCGCGGTCCCACGGCGCGACCAGCTGCGAGAGATCGACACCGCGCGAGGGCGACCAGGTCGTCAGCTGGTCCAGCGCCCGGCGTACCGCGGCGGGCGTTGCGTGCGCTCCGGTGTTCGGTACGGACGTGGCGAAAGTGGGGATCCCGATGACGGCGAGGTCCACGGGTCGGGCGCCGGGACCGGCCGCGAGCCACTCCGCGGCGCTCGGCCAGCGGTGGTCGGAGGTGCCCCGGTTCACGCTCGCGATGCTGTCACGGCTGCGGCACATGTAGAGTCGACGACGCACGAAGCACGCCCTGGCGTGCTCGCGCGCGGACGTAGCGCAGCTGGTAGCGCATCACCTTGCCAAGGTGAGGGTCGCGGGTTCGAATCCCGTCGTCCGCTCGGTGGGCGCCCTTCGCCTTTGCGGCAGAGTGCGCCCGTCGCGTTTGGTTGGAAGACCAGGCGGGTTGGCCGAGTGGCTTAGGCAAGGGCCTGCAAAGCCCTGTACGCGGGTTCGATTCCCGCACCCGCCTCAGCCGGAGGCCATCTCGGCAGAGCA
>DASZRO010000037.1 GCA_035550055.1 Mycobacteriales bacterium
TTGAGCGCGGTCAGCATCGGCACGTGCCCCGGCAGCAGCTCGAACTCGCCCTCTTCACCGGGCGCCTGCAGGCTGTCCGTATCGGTGTGCGCGATCACGCCCTTGGGCGTGACCACGTTGACTCCGAGGAACGTCGGCAGCGACGACATCTCAGCCCCTCTTCGCGAGCTCGGCGGCCTTGTTGCGGACGTCGTCGATCGTGCCGGTCATCTCGAACGCCTGCTCGGGGAGGTCATCGCACTTACCGGCGAGGACTTCCTCGAAGCTGCGGACCGTATCCTCGCGCGAGCAGTAGATGCCCTTGAGGCCGGTGAACGTGGTCGCGACGTCGAACGGCTGACCGAAGAACTTCTCGATCTTGCGCGCGCGCGACACGGTGAGCTTGTCGTCTTCCGAGAGCTCGTCCATGCCGAGAATCGCGATGATGTCCTGGAGGTCCTTGTAGCGCTGCAGGATCTTCTGCACCTCGCGGGCGACCTTGTAGTGGCGGTCGCCGACGACGGCAGGCGTGAGGATCGTCGAGGTCGAGTCGAGCGGGTCGACGGCCGGGTAGATGCCCTTCTCCGTGATCGCGCGGTTGAGCACCGTCGTCGCGTCGAGGTGGGCGAACGCGGTCGCCGGCGCCGGATCGGTCAGGTCGTCGGCGGGCACGTAGATGGCCTGCACCGAGGTGATCGAGCCGTCCTTCGTCGACGTGATGCGCTCCTGGAGCTGACCCATCTCGGTCGACAGCGTCGGCTGGTAACCCACGGCCGACGGCATGCGGCCGAGCAGCGTCGAGACCTCCGAGCCGGCTTGGGTGAACCGGAAGATGTTGTCGATGAACAGCAGCACGTCCTGCTTCTGCACGTCACGGAAGTACTCCGCCATCGTCAGGCCGGCCAGCGCGATGCGAAGCCGGGTGCCCGGCGGCTCGTCCATCTGCCCGAACACGAGGGCCGTGTCCTTGAGGACGTCGGCCTCCTCCATCTCCAGGTAGAGGTCGTTGCCCTCACGGGTGCGCTCGCCGACGCCCGCGAAAACCGAGCGGCCACCGAACTGCTGCGCGACCCGGCGGATCATCTCCTGGATGACGACGGTCTTGCCGACGCCGGCGCCGCCGAACATCCCGATCTTGCCGCCGCGCACGTACGGCGCGAGCAGGTCGATGACCTTGATGCCCGTCTCGAACATCTCGGTACGAGGCTCGAGCTCGTCGATCGGGGGCGACGGGCGGTGGATCGGCCAGCGCTCGGTGACCTCGATCGCGTCAGCGGTCGTGTCCAGCGCGTCGCCGAGCACGTTCCACACGTGGCCGAGCGTCGCGTCACCGACCGGCACCGAGATCGGCGCGCCGGTGTCGTGCGCCTCCGCGCCGCGGATCAGACCGTCGGTCGGCTGCATCGAGATGGCACGGACCATGTTGTCGCCGATGTGACCGGCGACCTCGAGGGTCAGCGTCCGGACGTCCTCGCCGAGCGTGCGCTCCACCTTGAGGGCGTTGTAGATCTCGGGCATCTCGTCGGGAGCGAACTCGACGTCGACGACCGGGCCGATGACCCGGACGACGCGGCCTGTCCCGCCCTGCTTGGCAGCAGCCTGCTCGGTTGCGGTGGCTGTCATTTAGAGCTCACTTCCTGTCCCGGCGAGCGCCTCTGCGCCACCGACGATCTCCATGATTTCCTGCGTGATCTCAGCCTGGCGGGCCGCGTTGGCGTCCCGCGTCAGCTTCTTGATGAGCTCGTCCGCGTTGTCGGTCGCGGACTTCATCGCGCGACGGCGCGCGGACTGCTCGCTCGCCGCCGCGTCCAGCATCGCCGCGAAGATCCGAGCGGTGAGGTACTGCGGCAGCAGCGCATCGAGGACGCCCGCGCCCTCCGGCTCGAACTCCATCAGCGCCGTCGACGCACCCGCGTCCTCGCCGTCGGCATCCGGCACGTCGGCCGGATCCAGCGGCAACAGCCGGGAAACGGTGACCTTCTGCGTCGCCATCGACTCGAAGCGGGTGTAGACGAGGTGGATCTCGTCCACGCCGCCGTCGGTCGAGCCTTTGACGAACTGCTCGAGCAGGTCGTCGGCGACCGCTTTGGCGTCCTCGTACGACGGCTGCTCCGAGAAGCCGCTCCACGAGTGGCTGATGTCACGACCGCGGAACCGGTAGAAGCCGACCGCCTTGCGGCCGACCAGGAACGGCATCGTCTGCACGCCCTGCTCGCGCAGCTTCGCCGTGGTCTGCTCGCCGGCCCGCAGCACGTTGGCGCTGTAGCCGCCGGCCAGGCCGCGGTCGCTGGTGATCAGCAGCAGCGCAGCGGTGCCGACGCTCTCCCGCGGCGTGGTCAGCGGGTGGTCGGCCGTCACGACGCCCGGCGCGGTCACGGTACGCACGACGTCGGTGATCGCCTCGGCGTACGGACGTGACGCGGCGATCCGTTGTTGCGCCTTGACGATGCGAGACGCCGCGATGAGCTCCATCGCGCGCGTGATCTTCTTCGTCGACTGCACCGACTTGATGCGCCGGCGAGCCTCGCGGAGCTGAGCACCCATGAGAGTTAGGCGTTCTCGCTCGGCGCGGAGGTCTCGAAGGTCTTCTTGAACTCATCGATCGCGTTCTGCAGCTGGTCGACGATGTCGCCTTCGATCTTGAGGTCGCCGATGATCGCGTCGTAGATGCCCTTGTGCTGGCGCCCGACGAAGTCCAGGAAGTCCCGCTCGAACCGGGAGATGTCCGCGACCGGGATGTCGTCGAGCGCGCCCGACGTACCGGCCCAGATCGACACGACCTGCCGCTCGACCGGGTACGGCGTGTACTGCGGCTGCTTGAGCAGCTCGACCAGGCGGGCACCGCGCTCCAGCTGCGCCTTCGACGCCTTGTCCAGGTCGGAGCCGAACGCTGAGAACGCCTCCAGCTCGCGGTACTGCGCGAGGTCGAGGCGGAGCCGGCCCGCGACGCTCTTCATCGCCTTGGTCTGCGCGTTGCCGCCGACTCGGGACACCGAGACGCCGACGTTGATCGCCGGCCGCACCCCGGAGTTGAACAGGTCCGTCTCGAGAAAGATCTGGCCGTCCGTGATGGAGATGACGTTGGTCGGGATGTACGCCGACACGTCGTTGCCCTTGGTCTCGATGATCGGCAGGCCGGTCAGCGAGCCGCCACCGAGGTCGTCGGAGAGCTTCGCGCACCGCTCGAGCAACCGCGAGTGCAGGTAGAAGACGTCGCCCGGGTAGGCCTCGCGGCCGGCCGGCCGGCGCAGCAGCAGCGAGATGTTGCGGTAGGCGTCCGCCTGCTTGGACAGGTCGTCGAACACGATCAGCGCGTGCTCGCCGTTGTACATCCAGTGCTGGGCGATCGCGGAGCCGGCGTACGGGGCGATGTACTTGAAGGCGGCCGGGAACGACGCCGGAGCGGCGACGATGGTCGTGTACTCCATCGCGCCGGCCTCTTCGAGCGCCGCGTGCACCTGGGCGACCGTCGAGCCCTTCTGGCCGATGGCGACGTAGACGCACTTGACCTGACGCTTCTTGTCGCCGGACTTCCAGCCGTCGCGCTGGTTGATGATCGCGTCGAGGGCGACCGCGGTCTTGCCGGTCTGCCGGTCGCCGATGATCAGCTGGCGCTGACCGCGGCCGATCGCGGTCATCGCGTCGATGGCCTTGATGCCGGTCTGTAGCGGCTCCTTCACCGGCTGGCGGGCCATGACGTTCGGTGCCTGCAGCTCGAGCTCGCGACGCTCGGTCGCGGCGATGTCGCCCTTGCCGTCGAGCGGGCGGCCCAGCGGGTCGACCATGCGGCCGAGGAACGCGTCGCCGACCGGGATCGACAACACGTTGCCGGTACGGCGTACCTGCTGACCTTCCTCGATCCCGTGGGACTCGCCGAGGATGACGCAGCCGATCTCGCGCACGTCGAGGTTCAGGGCGATGCCCAGCAGGCCGCCTTCGAACTCGAGCAGCTCGTTGGTCATCGCGGAGTACAGACCCTCGACGCGGGCGATGCCGTCGCCGGTGTCCGTCACGACACCGACCTCGTCGCGCGAGGCCTTCGGGTCGTAGGAGGCGACGAGACCCTCGAGGGCCTCCCGGATCTCCTCGGGACGGATGCTGAGCTCGGTCACTACGTACTCCTCGGTTCGAACTTCAGGCGCGAGCCGGGCGGGCGCCCGACCGGCCGGTGAGCTTGCGGCGGGCCTCGTCGAGCTGACGCGCCACACTGGCGTCGATCAGCTCGTCACCGACCCGGACGGTCAGACCGCCGATGAGAGCGGGATCGACGACGACCTGGAGCTGGAGCTCGTGCCCGAACGTCCGGCTCAGCGCCGCCGCCAGGCCGCTGTGCTCCTCGTCGGTCAGCTCGACCGCACTCGTCACGTGTGCGATCAGCCGCTGCCGGCGCTTGGCGGCGAGCCCCGACAGGTCACGAAGCGCACCTTCGAGGGTACGGCCGCGCGGCTCCAGCACGACCCGCTCGATCAGCGTGTACGTGACGGAGTTGACCTTGCCGTCGAGCAGCCTGTGCAGCAGCTCGCGCTTGGCATCGGCGGGCAGGCTGCGGTTGGTCAGCGCGTCGCGCAGACCGGGTTCGGCGTCGAGGATCCGGCCGAAGCGGAACAGCTCGTCCTCGACCGCGTCGAGCGTGCCCGCGGTCTGCGCGGTGATCAGCGCGGCGTCGACGGCCACCTCTTCCATCGCGTCGACCAGGTCACGGCTCTGCGACCAGCGCGATCGCACCGCGGCGCGAACCAGCTCGAGCGCCGGGTCGCCGAGCCGCGAGCCGAGCAGCCGGTCGACGACGCTGACCTTCGCGGTGCCTGTGGCGGCGGGATCTGACAGCGCCCGGCGCAGCGACGGCTGGCCACCGAGCATCGTCACGACCGCGAACAGGTCACCGGACAGCCCGCTGAGGTCGCCCTCGGCAGGAAGCTGGTCGGTCAGTCGACCCAGCGAGTCCCGGCTCGCACCTTGCATTTAGTTCGACCCCGCGAGCTCGCCGGAGCCGACACCGGCGATGAAGTCCTCGACCAACTTTCGCTGGCGGGCGTCTTCACGCAGCGAGTCGTGCACGACCCGCTCGGCGAGCGTGGTGGCGAGCTCACCGATCTCGGAACGCAGCGCAAGGATCGCCTGCTGGCGCTCGGTCGCGATCCGCTCCTCAGCGGCCGTGAGCATCTCCTCGACCCGGGTCTGGGCCTCGTTGCGCGCCTCGTTGACGATCTCGGCACGTTCGGCCTGCGCCTGCTCGCGCAGCCGCGTCGCCTCACGCTTGGTCTCGGCAAGCGCCTCGGCGTACTCGCGCTCCGACTGCTCCAGCTTCGCCTTCAGCGCCTCGGCGTCGTCGAACTGCTTCTGGATCGCCGCCTGGCGCTCCTCGAGCAGCTTGACGATCGGCGGAAGCGCCTTCTTCCAGATGATCAGCAGGATGACGACGAAGCAGATCAGCTCGAAGAAGAACGTCCCGTTGGGAATCAGGAAGTTGTTCGTCTTGTCACTGCTGCTCGACGCAGCGGTGACAACGAGCGGGTGCAGCACGGGTCAGCCTTACTTGCCGAGCACGAAGGCGAACAGCGCGGCGAACGCGAGGTTGATGAAGTACGCCGCCTCGACCAGACCGACGGTCAGGAAGAACTGACCGGTCAGCTGGCCCTGTGCCTCGGGCTGCCGCGCGATGCCGCTGATCAGCGCGTTACCGGCGATACCGTCACCGATACCGGCACCGATCGCGCCACCGCCGAGCGCCAGACCAGCGCCGATGATGCCGCCCGCCTTGGCAATCGCCGCGGGGACTGTGGTTGAAGCCGCCACTGTTTCTCCTTAGTTGCGTACACGCCCGATCCTGGGCGCGTCAGTGCTCCTCGGCCGTTGCCATGCCGAAGTAGAGGATGGTCAGGAACGAGAAGATGAATGCCTGGATCGGGGCGATGAAGCCCGAGTCGAAGAACTTCCAGATGATGTTGAACGGGCCGTACATCCAGAACAGGTACGTCGGCAGCAGCGCGATCACGGCGAGCATCACCCCGCCCGCGAAGATGTTGCCGAACAGACGCAGCGAGAGCGAGAGCGGGTTCACGATCTGCTCGAGCAGCAGGATGAAGGTACGGATGCCGGCCGGCTTCGCGCGGAACCAGTCACCGACGTAGCGGGTGCCCTTCCGCTTGAAGCCGAGGTAGGTGTAGAGCGCGGCAACCGTGATCGCCATCGCGTAGACCAGGTTCGTGTCCGCGGTCGGCGGGCCGAGCCGCTCCGGGCTGTGACCCGACGGGATCCAGGCGAGCCAGTTGCAGAACAGGATGAAGAAGAACAGCGTGACGCCCAGCGGGATCAGCCACGGGGGGACGTCGTGGCCCACCGCGTCCTCGACCATCGTGGTGGCCTGCCCGTAGACGAGCTCGACGACGATCTGGAGCTTGTTGGGCACTCGGCTCGCGGCCTTCTTGCCCACGTAGAGCATGAACACGACCGTGATCAGTCCGGCAAGGACCGTCGTGTATATCGTGTCGTAGTTGAACGTCAGCCCGATGAAGCTGAAATGCGGGTGGTCGCCGACGGTGATGTCGGCGGGCAGGCTCGCCACGGCGGGCATCACGCGGGCAACACCACCCGGCGCAGGGGCTTGAGCAGGAGCGACATCATGTCGATCTGGAACGCGACCAGCCCGACGAAGATCCCCCAGCCGTTGGTGCGCCACAACGCGGCGACCAGGAACGCGAAGACGGTGATCAGCCCGAGCCGGGCCAGCGAGGTCTTCATCACGGCGGTCTTCGGGTTCGCCACGTCCGCGTTGAGCGCCCGGGTGTCGGTCCAGAGCTTGCGGGCGTTGTAGCCGCCCATGCCGAGACCGACGCACACGAACAACCCGATCGCGGGCCGGCCGCAGGCGAACCCGGCGACGACGGCGACAACGCCGAGCGCGCAGGCAAGGATCAGCGCGTTGCGATAACCACGCGCGACGGCGCTCCATTGAGCGTCGAGGGCCACCGGTTCCTCACTGTTCGTCGGATCGGACATCGTCGTCTGGTCTGGCGGATTGAGTTGTGGGGGTTGAGGCTCCGTGCATTGAAGGCGTGCTGGCGCGGGTAAAAGGCCGGATCACCTGAAACGCCCCCGCGGCACCGCCCACGATACCAACCGCCGTTCCGAGCAGTGACAACAGGGGGGACGTTCCCCACTCGTGGTCGGCGAGCACCCCGAGGAAGACGCCGATCCCCACACACACGCCGAACATCGCGCCGATGCCCAGCAGCGCCGGAAGGGTGATCGTCGGCGGTCGGTTCGGGGCGCTCACCTAGACCCGCGGGTGCCGGTGGGCCAGCCGCAGCCGAGGCATGTTGGTGGCGAGCAGCAGCACCGCGACCACCGCGAGGACCGCCGAGACGATCACCAGCGGGCGCCCGCGCGAAAGGCCGATGGCGACGGTCCCGCCGGCGATCAGCGCCGACCAGGTGTACATGATCAACACCGCGCGAGCGTGCGAGTGGCCGAGCGTGAGCAACCGGTGATGCAGGTGTTGCTTGTCCGGCGCCCACGGCGCGCGCCCGGCGCGGCTGCGGCGTACGACGGCGAGCACCAGATCCACGATCGGGATCGCGAGCAGCGCGACGGGCAGCAGCAGCGGCAACAGCGTCGGAACGAACCCGTAGTAGCCGATGGCGTTGGGGTCGAGCTGGCCGGTCAGGCTGACCGTCGCAGCCGAGAACACCAGCCCCAGCAGCATCGATCCGGAGTCGCCCATGAAGATCCGCGCCGGGTTGAAGTTGTGGGGTAAGAATCCGAGGCAGGCCCCGGCGAGCACCGCCGCGAGCAGGGTCGGAGCGGTCGCCCGGTCGATGTGGTGGACGACGGACAGCTCGTAGGAGTAGGCGAAGAACGACAGCGACGAGATCGCGACGACGCCCGCCGCGAGCCCGTCGAGGCCGTCGATGAAGTTGATGGCGTTGATCGTCACCACCACGAACAGGATGGTCAGCGGCACGCCCAGGTCGGAGTCGAGGGAGAGCGCGCCCCCGCCCGGCATCGGGATGTAGAGCAGCTGGACGCCTTGCAGCACCATGATCCCGGCGGCCACGATCTGTCCGGCGAGCTTGGTGAGCGCATCGAGACCCCACTTGTCGTCGGCGGCGCCGATCAGGACGAGCACGCTGCCGCCGAAGAGCACGCCCTGGGCGTCGCTGGACTCGAAGACCCGATGCAACGTCGGCAGCCGGCTGGCCACCAGCAGTCCCGAGCAGATGCCGGCGAACATCGCGATGCCACCCATGCGAGGCGTGGGGATCGTGTGGACGTCGCGGTCACGAACCTCGGTGAGCGCTCCCGCGACGACGGCGAGTCGCAGCACGTAGGGCGTCAACAGGTAGGTGACGGCGGCGACCACAAGCCCGGTGAGCACGTACTCGCGCACGGCGGGTCGTGACCTCCTCCGCCTCGATTGTGGCTTCACTGTACGACGCCCGGTCGCAAGCACCCCGCTCGGCCGAGCCGGGCGTTTCCGCGCCCTCCGGTCGCGTCAGAGCAGCGCGAGCGGAACGTCGAGCGCCCCGGCGATCAGCTCCGCCGCCCGCTCGTAGCCGGCCGGCTTCCCGCCGTACGGATCCGGCACGTCGTCGTCGGCGGGATCGTCGAGCGGGACGTAGCCGCGGCGGCCGAAGGCGACCTTGGTGAGAGCGCGGAAGCGCGCTGCCAGGCCGTCGGCGGGCGGCACGTCAGCGGCCGTCACCCCGGACAGCAGCCGGGCGTACTCGAGGAGGGTCACCGTGCGCGCCGCCGCCCGGGGCGACATCATGACGATCTTCGCGCGGTGCTCGCGGGTGAGCGCCAGCACCAGGTCGGCCGCCTCGATCAGCTCCGGACCGAGCGCCTGCGCCGTGAAGCCTTCCGGATCGCCGCCGTAGCGCCGCAACGTCTCCGCCGCCTCGGGCTGCATCGGCTCGTCGACCAGGCCCCACGTGCCGGCGCTGGACACCTCGATGCATCCCGCATCGGCGCCGAAGCGCTCGTCGAGACGCGCCCGCAACAGTCGCTCGGCGAACGGCGAGCGGCAGATGTTGCCGGTGCAGACCAGCAGGATCCGGTAACGCTGAGCACCATCGGTCGGCTGCGTCACCGCTCAGCCCTCGAGATCCGGTACGACCTCGCGAAGCGCTTCGATGTCGAGCGCGCCGGCGCGCAACAGACGCGGCTGATCGCCGGTCACGTCGACGATCGACGACGGCACCGCGTCGCCACTGGGACCGCCGTCGAGATACACCGACACCGCCGCGCCGAGCTGGAGCCGGGCGTCGAGCATGGTCGTGGCCGGCGGATGCCCGGAGCGGTTCGCGCTGGAGACCCCGAGCGGGCCGGTGCGGGTGATGAGGTCCTGCGCGATGTCACTCGCCGGCATCCGGACGGCGACGGTGCCCTTGCTGTCGCCCAGATCCCACACCAGGTGGGCGGTGTGGCGCAGCACCAAGGTGAGTGCGCCGGGCCAGAACGCTTCGGTGAGCGCGGCCGCGGTCTCCGGCATCTGGTCGACAAGGGCGTTGAGCATGCTCGGCGAAGCGACCAGCACCGGAACCGGCATGCTGCGGTCACGCCCCTTCGCCACCAACAGGCCTTCGATCGCCTGCGGCAAGAAAGCGTCGGCGCCGACGCCGTACACGGTGTCGGTGGGCAGCACGACGAGCTCGCCGCTGCGGATCGCCGCTGCGGCCTCGTCGAGACCGGTCTCGCGCTCCTGCGGGTCCGCGCAGTCGTAGACCTTGCTCATTGCGCAGGCCTGACCGCGGTGGTGAATCGAAAGCGGCCGGTCAGATCACGGTGGTCGACGACATCGCCGAACCCCGCAGCGACCAGCAGCTCCGGCACGGACTCGTGCTGTCGCTCCGAATGCTCGACGACCACGCTGCCGCCGGGGCGGAGCAGAACACGCGCCCGATCGACGACGCGACGGATCACATCGAGCCCGTCGACGCCGGCCCACAACGCCTCCGCCGGATCGTGGTCGCGGACCTCGGGCTCGACGAGATCACGCTCGTCGATCGGGACGTACGGCGGGTTGGACACCACGACGTCGATCATGGCCTCGGCATCGGTGGGCGCATCAGCCAGGTCGGCGTGGTGCACGGTCACGCGCGGCTGTCCGGCCGCGTTCTTGCGCAGCCAGGCAACGGCCATCGGCGACGCCTCGACGAGATCGACCCTCGCGCGCGGGTGCTCCTTGGCGACCGACAGACCGATCGCTCCGGAGCCGGCGCACAGGTCGACCACCCTCGGTTGCGCCGCGTGCGCAGTGTGCGCAGGGCCGGCGATCGCGCGCAGCACCGCGTCGACGAGCAGCTCGGTCTCCGGCCGGGGGATGAACACGCCGGGGCCGACGGCGAGGTCGAGATAGCGAAAGCCCGCCGAACCGACCAGATGCTGCAGCGGCACGCGTGAGGACCGCGCGGCGACGAGCTGCTCCGGGTCGAGGTCGCTGACCTCGGCGTGGCGCAGCAGCTCTCGCGCGTCGTACATCGGGCTTGCAACGCCGGCCGCCTCGAGCCGTCGCGCGGCCTCACGAACGCTGATCACGAGTCGTCGCCGCCGAGCGCCGCCTTCGTGTCGGCGTCGGCGAGCGCCTGCACCACCGCGTCGAGGTCGCCGTCGAGCACCTGGTCGAGGTTGTAGGCCTTGTAGCCGACCCGGTGGTCGCTGATTCGGTTCTCCGGGAAGTTGTAGGTGCGGATCCGCTCGCTGCGGTCGACGGTGCGGACCTGGCTGCGACGCGCTTCGGAGGCCTCCGCGTCGGCCGCCTCCTGTGCGGCCTGCAGCATCCGCGCCCGCAGGATGCGCATCGCGCTCTCCTTGTTCTGCAGCTGCGACTTCTCGTTCTGGCACGACACGACGATCCCGGTCGGCACATGGGTGATCCGGACCGCGGAGTCCGTCGTGTTGACGCTCTGGCCGCCGGGCCCGGACGACCGGTAGACGTCGATGCGCAGGTCGTTGGGGTCGATGTCGACCTCGACCTCCTCGGCTTCGGGCAGGACGAGCACGCCGGCGGCGCTGGTGTGGATGCGACCCTGCGACTCGGTTGCCGGCACCCGCTGCACCCGGTGGACGCCACCTTCGTACTTCAGCCGGCTCCACGGCATGGGCTCGCCGCGGCCGCGTACCGCAAGCGTCGCGTCCTTGTAGCCGCCGAGGTCGCTCTCGGTGGCATCGAGCAGCTCGGTCTTCCAGCCCTGCCGTTCGGCGTAGCGCAGATACATGCGCAGCAGGTCGCCGGCAAACAATGCGGACTCGTCGCCGCCCTCGCCTGCCTTGACCTCGACGATCACGTCCTTGTCGTCGTTGACGTCGCGCGGGATCAGTAGCACCCGCAGGTCGTCGGTCAGCGTTGCGAGCGCGCTTTCGAGATCGGGGATCTCGGTGCGGAACGACGGGTCGTCCTCCGCGAGCTCCTTCGCCGCGGCCAGGTCGTCGCCGGTACGTCGCCACTCGGCGTACTTCGCGACGATCGGCCCGAGCTCGGCGTAGCGGCGCCCCACCGAGCGAGCCTTGGCCTGGTCGCCGTGGATCGCCGGATCCGACATCTGCTTCTCGAGCTCCGCGTGCTCGGCAACCAGGTCGTCAACCTGCTCGAACACGACAGACTCCAGATCGGTGGTAGCGGGTGGTCAGGCGCAGCTGACCGGCGCTACTTGCCTTTCTTCGCGTACCTCTGCTCGAAGCGGGCGACCCGGCCGCCGGTGTCCAGGATCTTCTGCTTGCCCGTGTAGAACGGGTGGCAGGCCGAGCAAACGTCGGCGTGGATGACGCCGTTCTTGGCGGTGCTGCGCGTGGTGAAGGTGTTGCCGCAGGTGCACGACACGGTCGTCTCGACGTACTCAGGATGAATGTCGGGCTTCATTGCGTGCTCCTTGTCGATGGTGGTCGCCGGGTCCCCGAATGCGGGGTGAACCGGTACCGGTCGTTCCAGTGTGCCTGAAGTTGAACCGCGGAGGGATCCGCGTTGTTCCTAGCTGCCGCCCTCGCCCGGGCTGGTCTTCTGGACCTGGAGCAGGAACTCGTAGTTGCTGTGGGTCTCCTTGAGCTTGGACAGCAGCAGCTCCATGCCCTGCTGCGCATCCAGCGCGTGGAGGACCCGACGCAGCTTCCAGATGATCTGGAGCTCTTCGGGCGAGAGAAGGATCTCCTCCTTGCGCGTTCCGGACGGGTCGATGTCGACCGCCGGGAAGATGCGCTTGTCCGCGAGCTTGCGGTCGAGCTTGAGCTCCATGTTGCCGGTGCCCTTGAACTCCTCGAAGATCACCGTGTCCATCGTCGATCCGGTCTCGACGAGCGCGGTGGCGAGGATCGTGAGCGACCCGCCGTTTTCGATGTTGCGTGCCGCGCCGAGGAAACGCTTCGGCGGGTAGAGCGCGGTCGAGTCGACACCACCGGACAGGATTCGGCCACTCGCCGGCGCCGCGAGGTTGTAGGCGCGGCCGAGCCGGGTGATCGAGTCGAGCAGAACGACGACGTCGTGGCCGAGCTCGACGAGCCGCTTGGCACGTTCGATCGAGAGCTCCGCGACGCTCGTGTGGTCGGACGGCGGCCGATCGAACGTCGACGCGATGACCTCGCCCTTCACCGAACGCTGCATGTCGGTGACCTCTTCGGGCCGCTCGTCGACGAGGACGACCATGAGGTGGCATTCCGGGTTGTTGGTCGTGATCGCGTTGGCGATCGCCTGCAGGACCATCGTCTTGCCGGCCTTGGGCGGCGAGACGATCAGGCCACGCTGACCCTTGCCGATCGGCGCGACGAGGTCGATGACTCGGGTCGTGTAGACGTTGGGCTCGGTCTCCAGGCGCAACCGCTCCTGCGGGTAGAGCGGGACCAGCTTGGCGAAGTCCTGCCGCTTCTTGGCTTCTTCGGGGTCGAGCCCGTTGACACTGTCGAGACGGACGAGGGCGTTGAACTTCTCGCGGCGCTCCCCCTCGCGCGGCTGTTTCACCGCTCCGGTGACCGCGTC